>JBJMLW010000298.1:0-4851 GCA_045805105.1 Flavisolibacter sp.
ACACATGGCAAATGGAGTCTTCGCGCTTCTGCTACCGGTGAACTTGTGTTTGATAATGTAAAAGTGCCAAAGGCAAATATTTTTCCTGAGGTAAAAGGATTAAGAGGACCGCTTGGATGTCTTACTAAAGCGCGTTATGGTATTTCATGGGGAGCGCTTGGTGCTGCAATGGATTGCTATGATACCGCGCTTCGTTACAGTAAGGAAAGAATTCAATTCGACAGGCCAATTGGCGGGTTTCAGTTACAGCAAAAAAAACTGGCTGAAATGATCACAGAGATCACCAAGGCGCAGTTGTTGGTATGGCGTTTGGGTACACTGATGAATGAAAAAAGAGCAACACCACAACAGGTATCAATGGCAAAAAGAAATTCATGTGAGATTGCAGCTAACATCGCGCGCGATGCGCGTCAGATGCTTGGTGGTATGGGAATTACAGGTGAATACAGTATCATGCGTCATATGATGAATATTGAAAGCGTACTCACTTATGAAGGCACACACGATGTTCATTTGCTCATTACAGGAATGGATGTTACGGGTCTGAATGCTTTTAAGTAACCTTCATTAGTTCATGCGTTGATTGGTTGATTAGTAGCTATCTTTCAATAATCATTTCTTGAAATTTCAACTCACGTTCAATTAACGCATCAACGTATCAACTATTCAAGGTATCAACCCGTAAACAAATCCTAAATCAAATAAGAAAATGAAAGTCTTCCTCATTGGATTCATGGGTTGTGGTAAAACACACTGGGGCAAGCTGCTCAGCGAGAAGCTTGGTGTACCTTTTTTTGACCTTGATGAGAAGATTACAGAGCAGGAAGGAAAACCAATCAATGAAATTTTTAAATCTGAAGGAGAAGAGTATTTCCGTATGCTGGAAAAAGATGTTCTGCATCTTCTCACTGAAAGCCACGAAAGTTTTGTAATGGCATGTGGCGGCGGAACACCGTGTTTTTTTAACACCATTGATTACCTGAAGAAACAGGGAACAGTTGTCTGGATCAATTGTTCAACAGATTGTTTGTACCAGAGACTTATTAAAGAAAAAGATCAGCGGCCACTGATTGCTTCCATTCCAAATGAACAGTTGAAAACATTTATCATAAAAAAATATTCCAGCCGCAAAATTTTTTACCAGCAGGCCAATGTTATTTTGCCGGATGAACACATTACTCTCGAAAACATGCTAAGTAAAATCTTCCATGCAAACGCTTAATATGTACAAGATCTTCCTGATCATCGGAACAGTGCTTGCCGGACTTTCGGTTGTCCTTGGCGCCTTTGGTGCACATGGATTGCGTAAGCTGGTTAATGCCGATACACTTGCTATTTACCAGACCGGGGTTCAGTACCAGATGTATCATGCCATCGCCCTCATTGTAATCGGTATCCTTGCAGACAGGGTAGCTGTTAATTTTTCAGGGTATGCCGCATTTTTCTTCATTTCCGGAATTGTGTTGTTCTCAGGATCCCTATACCTGATTTCTTCTTTAAGGGCAATGAACAGGACAGTGCCTTCCTATATTAATTTCATTACGCCCGTAGGAGGATTACTTTTTATTCTTGGCTGGATCATGCTCCTCATCGCCATTGCCAGGAAATAGCTTTTATTTTAGTTAAACGTATAGCCCGTCTGCATTTCCTCATATGGATTATTATCTTTGTCCGGTATGGCTAACAAGCTGAAAAAATCCACGCCTAAAGTTGCTGAAAAACCGGTGAAGGCTGAAAAACCTGATAAATCATCCAGGAATTCTTCAGGTAAACTGAAAGCGGACAAGGAAGAAAAGGTCGATTTGAAAAAGCTCGCGAAAGATGAGCGCACCTGGAAAATTCTCGGAACTATTTCCCTGCTCGTTTCCATTTTCCTGTTTATAGCATTCGTTTCCTATCTCTTTACATGGAAGGAAGACCAGTCGCAGGTAATGAAGGGTATTTCCTTTCTTTTTACAGACCAGGACGGAAATAATGTTTCTAATCTGCTTGGCAGGCTGGGAGCATACGCTTCACACCAGCTTATTTTCGGAGGCTTCGGACTGGCATCTTTTTTATTCTGCACATTTTTCTTTGTGGTAGGTATCAACCTGCTGATGAGAAGAAAAGTATTTTCCATATGGCGTAACCTGAAATATGTTACCATAGGCCTTTTGATCGTGTCTGTTTCACTCGCATTTGTTTTTGCCGCAGCATCTTTCCCTTTTGGCGGAAGTGTTGGCAAAATGATCAGTTCATGGCTTGTAAATTTCCTTGGTGTAATCGGAACAGCGGCATTGCTTCTGGTAGTAGGAATATCTTATCTCATTTGGCAATTCAACCCGACTTTTAACCTTCCGGAGAGAAAAGAAAAAAAATTGGTTGAAGAAATCAATACTGAACAACCTGAAATGGTTGTACCAGCAACTTCCGGAGGAACTATCATCAATGACCTTTACAGCCAGGATGCGCCACAAAGGTCCAATTCTCTTAAAGGTGAAGGTGCCATGTTGGTTACTTTGAATCCTGAAACTGATAATTCATCCCTAACACTTACAGAGCATGATGAAGAGCAACTTACAATCAATGAGCCTGTGGTTGAAAAAGAAATTGTTTCAGAACTCCTTCACAACGATGATTTAAATATTCCTGAAGAACCTGTTGTTGAAAAAAAGAAAAAGAAGGATACACACCTCGAACTGGAGATTCATTCAGCACATCCTGCTGAAGATTCACAGGAAGAAAAGAATTATAGCAACCTGCCGCCTTATGAGCCGACATTAGACCTGAGAGATTATAAATATCCAAAGCTCGATCAGCTCGAAACTCATGGAAGTGAAAAGATCGTACAGGACCCTGCTGAACTCGAAGCAAACAAGAACCAGATCATTAATACACTGAAGAATTACGATATAACGATACAAAAGATCAGTGCTACTGTTGGTCCAACAGTCACCTTATACGAAATTGTTCCTGCTGCAGGTGTAAGGATATCAAGAATCAAAAATCTTGAAGATGATATTGCATTAAGTCTTGCTGCATTGGGTATTCGTATCATTGCACCTATTCCAGGTAAAGGAACAATAGGTATTGAAGTACCCAATCACAAGAAGACCGTGGTGAGTATGAAGACCCTGTTAGCATCCGATAAATTTGTGAATAGCGGTTACAGTCTTCCCATTGCAATTGGAAAAAAGATCGACAATGAAAATTTTATTGTAGACCTCACCAGCATGCCTCACCTGTTGATGGCAGGGGCCACCGGTCAGGGTAAATCGGTTGGATTGAATGCCATCCTGGTTTCTCTGCTGTATAAAAAGCATCCTTCCCAACTCAAGCTCGTTCTGATTGACCCAAAGAAAGTGGAGTTGAGTATTTACAGGCATATTGAAAGGCATTTCCTGGCAAAACTTCCAGGAGAGGAGGATGCCATCATCACAGATACCAAAAAAGTAATTCATACGCTAAATGCACTTTGCATTGAAATGGATAACAGGTATGATTTACTGAAAGAAGCAGGTGCCCGGAATATCAAAGAATATAACGACAAGTTTACACGCCGCAGACTGAATCCTCAAAAAGGACATCAGTACCTTCCTTTCATTGTTCTGGTTATTGATGAGTTCGCGGACCTGATCATGACTGCCGGTAAAGAAGTTGAAATGCCTATTGCCCGTCTTGCCCAGCTCGCCCGTGCGGTAGGAATTCATCTTATTATTGCCACACAGCGACCATCTGTAAATATCATTACGGGAACAATCAAAGCAAACTTCCCTGCCCGTATTGGTTTTAAAGTATCATCAAAAATAGATTCACGCACAATTCTGGATGCGGGTGGAGCTGAGCAGTTGATTGGAAAAGGAGATATGCTCATCTCATACAACGGTGAGATTACGCGTTTGCAGTGTGCATTTGTAGATACACCGGAGGTAGAGCGGGTGGTAGAGTTTATTTCAGATCAGCGTGGTTATGCGCAGGCTTTCATGCTTCCTGAATACATTGATGAAAAGGAACTCGAAGGAAAAGAATTTGATGTTGCCGATCGTGATCCATTATTTGAAGATGCAGCAAGACTCATTGTTCAGAACCAGGTAGGTTCAACTTCCTTATTGCAGAGGCGGATGAAATTAGGATACAATCGTGCAGGCCGGTTGATGGATCAGCTGGAAGCTGCAGGTGTTGTGGGTGCAAACCAGGGAAGCAAGGCAAGGGAAGTGTTAATTAAAACAGAAGCAGACTTGCAGGAATACCTGCAAAGTCTAAGCTAAAGTTAAGAAGCTGTATCTCATTAAACATCGGTATGCGCATTGCCTCTAACACGAAACAATTATCTTAGAGTCGTTATAAAATCAAATCAATTTCTAATGAAAAAATTCTTTACAATTTTAACGGTTGCTTGCTTCGGTTTAACAGTTCATGCACAAACAAATCCAACATCCAATGATCCTGCCGCAAAAAAAATTCTTGATGGTGTAAGCAATAAATTTAAAACTTACAAAGCACCTCAGGCAAACTTTACTTATAAAGTTGAAAATGCTCAGGGTAAAGCACTTTCTACAAAGAAAGGAACGGTGATTATGAAAGGAAACAAGTACAAGGTTCTGATGGATGGAATGGAAATTATTTCAGATGGAAAAACTGTCTGGAATTACGACAAATCTTCCAATGAAGTTACCATCAATAACGTTGATGCTTCCGGAAATGCCATGACACCGCAAAAATTGCTGACTAATTTTTACGATAAAGATTTTTACTACAAATTCAATGGCGAGAAAAAAGATGGAACGCGCAAGGTGCAGGAGATCGAACTGACACCAACAGACAAAAGCAGGCCGTTTCATAAAGTTTATCTACTTGTAGATAAAGCCACAA
>JBJMLW010000299.1:0-2348 GCA_045805105.1 Flavisolibacter sp.
TGATCAAAAGAATATATATTCCAGATTACGCCCTGAACGAATATCTTATGTTCGTAGAGAGCAATCAGCTGTCCAAGCGTATAAGGTGTAATGGCTTTGATAAAAAACGAATTGGTGGGCCGGTTTCCGCTGAAAAATTTAAAAGGAATAAGTTCAGGTTTCACTTTGGCTGCCAGTAATTCTTCAGGTGTCCGGCCATTCATAAGAGCTTCAGTTTGCGCAAAAAAGTTCGATAACAATTTCGCATGCTGATCTCCCAAAGGATTGTGGCTGATTACGGGTGCGATAAAGTCACAGGGTATCAAAACAGTACCTTGATGAATCAGTTGATAAAAAGCATGCTGGCCGTTGGTTCCGGGTTCGCCCCAGACCACCGGACCTGTAGAATACGTTACGGGAACGCCGTTTCTGTCCACGGACTTACCGTTGCTTTCCATATTTCCCTGTTGAAAATAGGCCGCAAAACGGTGCATATACTGATCATAAGGCAGAATGGCTTCTGTTTGTGAACCGAAGAAGTTTCTATACCAAACGCCTAATAGCGCCATGATAACAGGAATATTCTTCTCAAACGGGGTGTTCCTGAAATGTTTATCTGCCGCATGTGCCCCCTGTAACATTTCTTCAAACTTCGGGTACCCAATCATCAGCACTATCGAAAGACCAATTGCACTCCACAGCGAATATCTTCCCCCGACCCAATCCCAGAATACAAACATGTTAGAACGGTCAATACCAAACTTGACAACTTCTGCTTCATTAGTGGACAGGGCGACAAAATGCTTCGCTATATGCGATTCGTCACCGGCAGATTTTAAAAACCATTCCCGTGCGCTATGTGCGTTTGTCATGGTTTCCTGTGTAGTGAAGGTCTTTGACGCTATCAGAAAAAGGGTTTCATCCGCATTTAAATTCTTTAGCGTTTCTACGATTTGGGTTGCATCAACATTTGAAACGAAATAAGCTTCCATTCCATCGATCCAGTAGTGTTTCAAAGCTTCTGTAACCATCACAGGGCCCAGATCGCTGCCGCCGATACCGATATTCACTATATTTTTTATGCGTTTACCAGTGTAGCCTCTCAATTCACCTGAATGTATTTTATGGCTGAATGATTTCATATGTTCAAGTTCCTGCATAACCTCCGGCATGACGTCTTTTCCATCCGAATAGACAGGTTCGCCGGAAAAATTCCGCAGAGCAGTATGTAAAACCGAACGGTTCTCGGTGCGGTTTATTTTTTCACCGGAAAACATGGCCTGCTGTGCTTCCCAGACCTTACATTCCGCCGCCAGATCCAGCAAGTGTGAAAAAGTTTCCGCATTCAGCAGATTCTTGGAATAGTCGAAAAGGATATCTCCAAAAATAATTGAGCAGCGCTGAAATCTTTCCCGGTCTTCGGTGAAAAGATTTTTCATCTGAATTCCTTTCATATACTGCTGGTCTGCTTGGAGTTTTTTCCAGGCCAGGGTTTGGACAGGGGAAATGTTTGGAAACATATTGGCAGGGTTGGCTTTTTGTTTGCTAACAAAATTACGGTTTGAATGTTGTTATTAGGCGAGGATTGAATTCACATTTTAAAAACATCTTTTATGAGTCAGGCCTTTGTTAGAGAAAATGATGAAATGTTGTTACAGGATGTATCTCCATCTGTTACCGCCCTGATGATGTACCTCACCAGGGAAAACAATGGAATCCGGGTTTATCAAAAACATCGGGTGAAGGACAATGAAAATCAAAGGGAAGTACACGTGATGAGCAACGGACTTTCATATGCAAAGGACAAAGATTCAAAATGGTATGTTATTTAAGTTGATTATTCGAAGAAACAGTCTTAATTGATCTGTCCAAGGACCTTGATAAAATAATCCACCTTTTCACTGCTTATATCCAGGTGGGTCACCAGACGGAGGCGTTTGTCCGATATCGTTAGTAAGAGGATATTATGTTGCTTCATAAATGCAATAAATTCCTTTGGTTTTTTTTCGTCTGCCAGTTCAAAAATAACCAGATTTGTTTCTACCGGTAATACAGTTTTTATCGAAGGATGTCTTATGAGTGCATCGCCGATTTTTTTGGCATGATCGTGATCCATCGCGAGCCTTTCAATATTGTTTTCAAGAGCATAAAGTGCAGTAGCTGCCATAAAACCGGCCTGTCGCATCCCACCCCCAAATACTTTTCGAACCCGGATTGCGCGACGAATAAATGCTTCCGTTCCGAGCAAAATGCTACCCGCCGGACAACCAAGTCCCTTGTTAAAGCAAACCGATATACTATGAAAAAGTTGTCCGAATTCCTCAGGTTTTTCATTTTTGGCGACCAACGCATTATACAATCTTGCACCA
>JBJMLW010000300.1:0-6159 GCA_045805105.1 Flavisolibacter sp.
AGAACCAGAAATCCTAAAGAAGGAAGTCCCTGAAATAGAAGGACCAAAAGTGGTTGATAAAATTGATCTGAGTGCCATAGATTCTTCTACCAGGCCAAAGAAAGGAGCCAAAAAAACCAAGAAAACAGAAAAAGCTGAAGAAGCTCCGGTGGAGCAGCCTGTAGCTGAAACACCTGTTGCGGATGTAACAACTGAAATTCCTGAAGAAGAACCACAGATTGAAAATATCCGGGCTGAAAAAATTGAAGGACCAAAGATCCTCGGTAAAATTGATTTGCCTGTTGAAAATGATACCCGCCCTAAACAGGATGAAAAGCGGAAGCGCAAACGCATTCCCATTGAGAAAAAAGAAGGGGGAAATGTTCAGGGCTTCCAGCGTGGAGGACAGGGAACTGGCCAGGGTGGCGGCGGAAGAATTGGTGTACAGCGAAATGATAACAGGGGAAGAGGCGGACAACAGCAGGGAGGAAGATTTGGAACGGGTCCGGCACGTACGGGTGCCCGACCAACATTTGCCAAACGAGGTGAAGACAAACAAATTGATGAAAAGGAAATTCAAAGAAAAATACAGGAAACGCAAGCCAAGCTATCTGGTGGTGGCGGTAAAGGAAAGAACGTAAAAAAATTACGTCGTGAACGCCGCAATGAAGCTGCCGAAGCGATGGAGGGTGTTGAAGATAACAAACTACAGGTAACTGAATTTATCAGTGTAAGTGAACTTGCCAACCTGATGGATGTAAGTTTTGCAGAGGTAATTGGTAAATGTATGGGGCTTGGCATCATGGTGTCAATCAACCAGCGACTGGATGCGGAAGTAATTGAACTTGTAGCAAGTGAGTTCGGTTTTGATGTAGAGTTCATCGACATGGAGAAGCAAATGGAGATGGATGAGGAGGAAGAAGTAGATGATGAAGCTGATCTCCAGTTCCGTTCACCCATTGTAACTATCATGGGTCACGTTGACCATGGTAAAACATCACTTCTTGATTATATCAGGAATGCAACGGTTGTTGCTGGTGAGGCAGGAGGTATTACACAGCACATTGGTGCCTACCAGGTGAATCTTCCAAATGGAAAAGACATTACATTCCTTGATACACCAGGTCACGAAGCGTTTACTGCCATGCGTGCCCGTGGTGCGAAGGTTACGGACATTGCAGTAATTGTAATTGCTGCGGATGATGCTATCATGCCTCAAACGCGTGAAGCCATCAGCCACGCACAGGCTGCCGGTGTTCCTATGATCTTTGCCATCAATAAGATTGACAAGGATGGCGCGAACCCGCAAAAAATTTATGAGCAGCTGGCACAAATGAATCTCCTGGTTGAATCCTGGGGTGGTAAGTTCCAGAGCCAGGAAATAAGTGCAAAGCAGGGACTTAACATTGAACTGTTGCTGGAAAAAATATTGCTGGAAGCTGAAATTCTCGATCTGAAAGCCAATCCGGATCGTGAAGCGAATGGTACCATCATTGAAGCCACACTTGATAAAGGGCGTGGATATGTGGCAACTGTTCTTGTTCAGAATGGAACATTGAACACGGGCGATATTGTAGTAAGTGGTCAGCATTTTGGTCGTGTGAAAGCGATGATGAATGAAAGAAACAAGCGGGTTCAGGAAGCACCGCCATCTACACCCGTATTGATACTTGGTTTGAATGGTGCGCCACAGGCGGGTGAAACGTTCCGTGTTTATGAAGACGAAGCTGAAGCAAAGGAAATTGCGAACAGAAGAGCACAAATTCTCCGCGAACAGGGTATGCGTGCGAAAAAGCACATTACTCTCGACGAAATTGGTCGCCGTCTTGCACTTGGAAATTTCAAGGAATTGAAGGTGATTATAAAAGGTGATGTGGATGGATCAGTAGAGGCATTAAGTGACTCACTTCAGAAATTATCAACCCAGGAAATCCTTGTGAGTGTGATTCACAAGGGTGTGGGCCAGATCAATGAAAGTGATATCGTACTGGCAGAAGCATCAGATGCTGTGATTATTGGTTTTAATGTACGTCCATCCATGCAGGCAAGTCGTCTTGCAGAAGGTGCAGGAATCGAAATTAAAACCTATTCTATCATCTATACAGCAATCGACGAGATCCGCAGTGCGATGGAAGGTATGCTTGAGCCGAAAATGCAGGAAAAAATTGTGGCAAACGTTGAGATCCGTGAGGTATTTAAATTCGACAAGGCAACCGTTGCAGGATGCCAGGTACTGGATGGGCGAATCAAACGTGATAATAAGATCCGCCTGATCCGCGATGGAATAGTGGTATACCCAACCGGTGAAGGTGCAAGTGCAGAACTGGGATCATTGAAGCGTTATAAAGACGATGTAAAGGAAGTTTTGCAGGGAATGGAATGCGGCTTGACTATCAAAAATTATAATGACATTAAGGCGGGAGATATCGTAGAGGCGTATGAGGTGGAGGAAGTGAAGAGGACACTGTAGGAATAACGAATATCGAATAACGAATAACGAATATGAAGGGCTCCGAAAGGGGCCTTTCGTTATAATTTTACTTTTCCGGATCCAGTAATTCTTCGTCATCCGAAGCTTTAGTGCGGTTGAAATTCCTAATTTCTTTATCTCAGGAATCTTCGTATAAAAGAATGTTAATCCCAACCTTTAAAAGGTAACTCCACTCCGTAAAAGTTACTTTTGGAAACATTTGATTTTATGAGAAAGATTTTTCTTGCTCTATTCGCATTTTCAGGACTGATATCCTTTGCACAGGAGAAAAAAATAGTTGCCGACAAGATCCTCGGTATTGTTGGTGACCGCATCATATTATATTCTGATATACAGAACTCGATAGCTGATATTGCCCGGCAGGGTGGTAATGTTCCGGAGAATGCACAATGTGCTATTATGGAACAGGCTCTCGTTTCAAAAGTTCTGATGCTGCAGGCGGAAAAAGACTCACTCGTGGTAACTCCTGAAGAAGTGGAAGCTGAACTCGACCAGCGTGTGCGCTATTTCATTCAGCAATACGGAACACAGGAAACAGTGGAGCAACTGGCTGGTAAAACCATTTACCAGATCAAGGACGATGCAAGAGAATCTGTTCGTGAAAGAAAGCTTGCTGAGGCAATGCAACGTAAAATTGTAGACAATGTTCATATTACCCCTACTGAAGTGAAGACATATTTTGACAAGATTCCAAAAGACAGTCTTCCTTTCTTTGAAAGTGAAGTGGAAGTAGGGCAGATCATTCTTTACCCAAAAGCATCACACGACCTTGAAAAGTACGCGCAGGATGAACTGGCGAATTATAAAAAACAGATCGATTCCAAGCTGATTACATTTGAACAGGCTGTAAAAAAATATTCCGATGAACCTGGTGCCAAAGAACGCGGAGGCCTGATACAGATGAACCGGAATGAAAAGAATTATGACCCGGCATTCATGGCGGCTGCATTCAGACTGAAAGAGGGAGAGATATCACCAATCACAAAAACAAAATTCGGATATCATCTCATTCTGATGGTACAGAGAAACGGCGATGATGTTGTAGTTCGTCATCTCATCAAGGTACCTCCTGTTACTGAAGACGAAATCAATGCAGGTATTGCAAAGCTCGATTCTGTTCGTGCCAAACTGATAGCCGGAACAATTGACTTCAATACGGCAGCAGGAAAATACAGTGAAGACGAACAGCAGAAGTTCATTGGTCCGCTGATTATAAGCAGTGATGGCGATACCTATAACAGGATAGATGAACTTGACAAGGATATTGTAGCTATGCTCGGTAAACTGAAAGTGGGAGAATATTCACAACCTGTTGCTTTCACAGACGAACGCGCGCAGAAACCGGGGGTACGGATCATTTATCTGAAATCGCGTTCAGAACCCCATAAAATGAATTTGCGCGACGATTATAACAAGATCTCACAGGCCGCCCTTGAAGAAAAGAAATACCTGGTGCTTGACAAATGGCTTACTACACACATTCCAAATTATTACATCATGATTGACTCCGATGCAGGCAATTGTAATCAGCTTCAGAAATGGACTGATGCAGCCAAATCAATGGCATCAAAGTAATCGATTGATAAAAACCTATATCTTTTTTGAATAAAGTCCTGCAACAGCGGGACTTTTTCATATATGATATTATCTTTAATGAGTTCAACATTTTCCAATATCATGTTCCGCAGTTTGAAAGACAAAGAACTTACCTTTTCTGAAAGTACTCTCCGTGATATAATTTCAGGTTCTCCTTTGCCTACCTGGATTATTTCTTCAAAAAATCTTCAGGTTGTTTTCGCCAATAATGCCGTTGCAGACCAATTTGGATATTCATACGGGAAAACAGAAGAGAACTTTGATCAATATTTCGCTGAAAATATCAGGTCAGGCCTTGTCAGTAAATTTTCAGAAAAAAAATTCAAAGGCACATTTGATTTTTTCAAAAGAGATGGAAAAAAAATTAAAGTGCAACTTCATTCCTCTCCATTGTTAATCGGTGATGAACTTTATCATCAGGTTGCGGTTAACGAGATTCAACTCACCAATGGAAAAGTTTCAAATACGTATAACGAAAATGGAAACCCTGACGCAGAAAATTTTAATTATAAAAACAATGAAAGTGAATTAAAATTATTAGCTCAGCTGGTTGAACAGACATCAGATGTACTCACTGCTTCCGATATTGAATTCAAACCGATAACATGGAATAGTGCAGCACAAAGTGTATACGGCCTTACCAAGGAACAGGTTATTGGAAAGGATCTCAGCACGCTGATTAATTTCCAGTATCATAATACCACACGTGAAGAAATCAGAAAAATAATTAGTGAGAGAAATGAATGGCGTGGTGAGGCCTCATTCATCCGTCCATCTGACAAAAAGTGTATCACTGTTCTAATCGGTTTCAAAAGCATGCTTTCGGAAAATGGCGAACATACAGGCTATCTGATCAATGCAACAGATATTTCAGAAAGGAAAGAAGCTGAATCACGTTTGCGTGAAAGTGAAAACAGATTTCGTGAAATGGCCGACTCCGCACCTTCCATGATCTGGATGACGGATGAACAGGGAATACCAACTTATACCAATAAGGAATGGCTTCATTTTACAGGGAAGGATATTATCGGAAATGCAAAAGGATGGGATTCATTAGTACACCCTGATGATTTTGAAAAAGTAATTTCAGAAAGTAAAACTGCGTATCAGAATAATGAACATGTAACACTTTATTACAGGTTACGCCGTTCGGATGGAAGTTTCAGGTGGGTGCATGATGTGAGTGTACCGCGGTTTCTGAGCAATGGAAATTTTATCGGTTATATAGGTTCAGTTATTGATATTGAAGATGAAAAGCAGAAACAGGAAGAATTGCTTTACCAGGCCATGATTTTGGAGAATGTGTCTGATATCATTGTGGCGACTGACCTGGATTTCAGGATAAAAGTACTAAATAAAGCTGCGGAAAATTATTATGGCATTGTCGAAGAAGAAGTGATAGGAAAAAAGCTGAGTGATTTTATCAAATTTCAATATGTTGGTTCCACACGCGAAAAAGCATTATCCCTGCTACAGAAAAATGGCGTATGGAAAGGTGAAGTATTTGTTCTGAACAATGACGGTGAACGGGAATATTTTCACCATACTGTAAAATTTGTAATGGATGAAAACGATAGCCAGATTGGTATTATTTCCACTGCGCGTAATATTACAGACCGGAAACTTGCCGGAGAAAAATTAAAGCGCAGCGAACAATTCTACCGGACCCTCATAGCAGATTCGTTGGATGGAATGTTGTTGATGGATGCTGATGGGAAAATAACATTTGCTTCGCCTTCGGTTAAGCATGTTCTAGGTTATGAAGCGGAAGAAGTAATCGGAAGAAATGGTTTTGAATTTGTTCATCCCGATGATATTAAGTGGGCCTTTGAATCTTTTCAGAAGGAAGTAATTGAAAATCCTGATGTAAAATTTATTGTGGTCAGGCTTTTGAAAAAAACAGGAGGATGGCAGTGGTGCATGGTTCGTGGCCACAATCTTCTGAAAAATAAATACATCAACAGCCTTGTAGTTTATTTCCACGACGACACTCTTAGAAAGCAGGCCAGTGATGCCTTGAAAGAAAGTGAAAGACAGTTCAGAAACCTGATCAGGGATATTCCAATGGGTGTTGTGCTGCAGGACAGTGAAGG
>JBJMLW010000301.1:0-8998 GCA_045805105.1 Flavisolibacter sp.
ATAATTTGTTTGAATTTATTCTGCCTCTTAATTTAATTCCTAATTAACTACGGAGGCACATGTGAAAAGGAATTCGGGATATGGGATTCGGAATACGGAATTTGAGATACGGAATTCGGATCTACCGAATTCTTCATTCCGAAGTCCGTTTTCCATGGGTCAAACTCAAATCAGGGAAGCAAGGCTTTCCTCAAGCGTACGTATCTTCTGTTCCGCATCAGCCTTTTTCTTTTTTTCAATCTCCACAACCTCCGGTTTTGCATTCTGTACAAAACGTTCGTTACTGAGTTTTTTTTCGACAGAGACCAGGAAACCTTTCTGGTATTCCAGCTCCTTACGTAACTGGTCTATCTGTGCACCTGTATCAACCGGCTTTTCGGAAACAAGATAAAACTTGTCGTTACCCACAACTACTGCAATGGAATCTGCAACAGAGTCTTTCGTCATTTTAATATTTTCAGCATTTACCTGCTTGGAAAGAATGGATTGAATAGTGGAAAAATTTTTACCGTTTGCCGATTGAATATGGAGCTGTATGGAATCTTTTGGTTTGATGTTATTCTTTACCCTTGCATCCCTGATGGCAGATATGGTCTGTTTCAGGATTTCTCCCTGTCCGAGAATGGATGCATCAGCCTTCACCGCAGGTTTGAATTGCAGCACACATAAGTCCTGTTGTTTCTCTTCGAGGTGATGAAATATTTCTTCTGTAATGAAAGGCATGAAAGGATGGAGCATCTGCATCAGCTCTTTGAAAAATCCGATCGTCTTTTGATAAACAGAATCAATTATTTTTCCTTCAAAAGGAGGTTTGATCCATTCGAGATACCACGAACAGAAATCATCCCAGATAAGCGAATAAATAGTCTTCAATGCTTCACTTAGCCGGAATTGTTTATACATCTGGTCTACTTCAAGTCTAACCAGATTCAACCTGTTCTGAAACCATTCCACAGCAAACGAATCTTCTGTAGACTGTGAACTGTGGTCTGTTGACCTTCTGTCTCCCCACATTTTTACCAGCTTCAATGCATTCCAGATCTTGTTATTGAAAAACCGTCCCTGCTCCAAAGCACTTTCATCAAATAAAAGATCATTACCGGCCGGAGCGGAGATGAGGATTCCAAATCTTACAGCGTCAGCGCCGAACCGTTCAATCAATTGGAGCAAATCGGGTGAGTTGCCGAGTTGCTTACTCATTTTTCTTCCCAGGTTATCGCGAACCATACCCGTGAAGTAAACATCATGGAATGGTTTTTCATTACGGTATTCATAACCTGCCATGATCATTCTTGCAACCCAGAAAAAGATAATATCCTGTCCGGTTACCAGAACAGATGTCGGATAATAATAATTGATCTCCGGATTATCAGGTTTTTCAATTCCATCAAACACTTCAATTGGCCACAACCATGATGAGAACCATGTGTCCAATACATCTTCGTCCTGACGCAATTGAACATCGTCCATTGAATATTGTTCATTGAACATTTGTTTCGCTTCACCGATATTTTTTGCAACAACAAACCGTCCATCTTTATCATACCACGCCGGTATTCTTTGTCCCCACCACAATTGCCTGCTGATGCACCAGTCCTTTACATTTTCCAGCCAGTATTTATATGTTGCGAGGAAACGTTCTTCAGGGTGAATTTTAATTTCACCATTGGTTACTGCATCCAGTGCCTTGCCGGCAAGTGAACGCATTTTTACAAACCATTGCGTTGAGATGCGTGGTTCAACAACTGCGTTGGAACGTTGGGAAAAACCAACCCGGGTCTGGTATTCTTCTTCCTTTACAAGCAAACCATCTTCTTTCAGTTTTGCTACTGCTTTCTTACGTGCTTCAAAGCGATCCATTCCAACAAAAACACCCGCCGCCTCACTAAGGGTACCATCTTCATTCAGTGTATCGATAGTTGGAAGATTGTGTTTCAATCCGAGATTATAGTCGTTGATGTCATGAGCAGGTGTAATTTTCAGTGCACCTGTTCCGAAAGCCGGATCAACATATTCATCAAAGATTACCGGAACCTCGCGGTTCACGAGCGGCACAATAACTTTTTTCCCTTTAAGGTGCTGATATCTTTCATCATTTGGATTTACGCAAACGGCAGTATCACCCATGATGGTTTCCGGACGTTGGGTGGCGATCGTGAGAAAGTCCACGGTCGACAGTCCACGGTCCACAGAAGAATCTTTATTATCTGGAGTACCTTCCTGGTTTACAGAGTCTTTGTGTCGTCTGTCGTCTGTGGTATGTGGACTGACTCTATACTTCACATAATACAACTTCCCATTCACCTCCCTGTGCTCTACTTCTTCATCACTGAGTGCTGTTTTGGCTGAGGGATCCCAGTTGATCATGCGTGCGCCACGGTAGATCAGTCCTTTTTTGTATAAGTCAACAAATACTTTGATCACTGCCTTGTAATAGTGATCATCCATTGTGAAGGTCACACGATTCCAGTCGACGCTGCAACCCAGTTTTTTGATCTGGTGATAAATGATGTTGCCATATTTTTCTTTCCATTCAAATGCATATTTCAAAAATTCTTCCCGGGAAAGATCATGCTTTGAAATGCCCCTTTCTGCGAGCATCTGTACTACTTTGGCTTCGGTAGCAATAGAAGCATGGTCACTACCGGGAACCCAGCATGCATTGAATCCACTCATGCGCGCTTTGCGCACCAGTACGTCCTGAACGGTTTCATTGAGTGTATGCCCCATGTGTAAAACACCTGTAACATTGGGAGGAGGAATCACTACAGTAAATGAAGGTCTTTCATCCGGATGGCTGTTGAAGTAACCTTTTTCCATCCAGTGTTCATACCATTTATCTTCTACCTGCGATGGCTCATAATTCTTTGAAAGCGTGCTCATAATTGGAGAGCAAATCTACGGCAAAAGCACAGTGAAAACAGGGAAACGGAATTCTGGAAAAGGAAATTCTATTCCGAATTCCGTATTCCCAATTCCGTATTTGTACTGAGTCAAATCTTTTAATTCTCAAAATCCAGCTGACTGTTATTAATAAAATTCACCAGTGCTGCGGCATTTTTAAGGTTGAGCTTTTTAAGAATGTTGTAGCGGTGTACTTCAACTGTTTTTACAGAGATATTGAGAGAATCGGCAATTTCCTTGGAGGAAAATCCTTTTTTGATGAATGCAATAATTTCGATTTCACGTTGTGAAAGCGAATTCAGACCATTCTGTGTATCCTCACCACTGATTACCTGCTCTGATAAAATATTCTTGATCTCATCGCAGATATATTTTCTTCCATTCTGCACTTCAAGGATCGCCTTGAACATTTCTTCACGGGAGGAATTTTTTGTTACATAACCCATGGCGCCTTTCTGGATCATTTTTCTTGCATACGTTGGCTGTGTATGAAGGGATACCCCGAGGATCTTGGAACCGGGTGAAAATTTCCTGATCAGCTGTGTAGCTTCAATACCATTCATGCCTGGCAGGTTAATGTCCATGATCACCACATTCGGCCGGAGTTGTTTTGCCAGTTCAACTGCGTCTTCACCGCTGCCACTTTCTGCAATTACTTTAAATCTCGGGTCTGTGTTCAGGATAAAACTCCACGTTTCCCTGACAAGTGTATGGTCGTCGGCTATCAGGATCGTGATCTTGTCTGTTGTTGTTTCAGTTGCTGTTGCTATCATTGAATAGGGAATTTAATGGTGATCTTACAACCTTTATCAGGTTCACTCTGTATGGTATGTGATCCGTTGATCAGGTAAATACGGTTTTGAATATTTTTTAATCCTGCACCTTTCTTCACCTGCGAAGGATGAAATCCAATTCCGTTGTCTTCAATCATTACTTCCAGAGAAGTTTCAAATGAACGGAATACAATAGAAACAGTTTCAGCCTTTGCATGTTTAATGGCATTGTTGAGTGCTTCCTGGATAATTCTGAAAATGGTAAGCTTCTGATTCTTGTCAAGAAGCATTTCAATTTTTCTTTCTACAGAAAGATTCACATGAAGCTTCCTGGTCATATTGATACTTTCTACAAGATCTTTCATGGTATCAATAAGTCCAAGGTCGCCGATACTTGGATCCATAAGTGAACGTGAAAGCTGCCTGATTTCATTAATGACACTGACAATATTTTTTGTACACTTCTGTATCAGTTCATCTTTCAGTTCGCCATTTGTAAGTGCGAGATCGAGGTATAATTTTGTTGTTGTGAGTACCTGGTTAACGTTGTCGTGAAGTTCCTTTCCAATATCGCTTCTTTCCTGTTCCTGTGTATCAACTGTTGCCTGGTTAATGGCTTTCTGTCGTTCCAGTTCATTCTGAAGAAGTTCCTGCTCCAGGCGTTTTCTTTCTGTTACATCCTGTGCAGCACCAATCATCCTTATTGGTTTCCCATCGGGATTGCGTATGATCATGCCCCGGTCATAAACATTCGAATAAGAACCATCATCCCTCCTGAACCTGTATTCAATATCGAATGTATCCTGCACCATGGTCTTAACAATTTCTTTCATGGTTTCTTCCGCCTTTAGCTGGTCGTCGGGATGTACCCTTGCAAGCCACTGGTAAATTCCTTTGATTGAATCATTGTTTGATACGCCATAAACTTTTTTCAGTCCGATTTCATCCCGGTAAATTTCATTTGTCTCCAGGTTCCAGTCCCAGATAAGGTCGTGTGTGGCCTTCATCATGATATCAAACCTTTCATTTGCCACCCTGATTTCATTCAGCGACCAGTAGTGTTCCATCAGCACACGTAAAATGCTCCTGATTCTTTCGAGTGAATTCAGTTCATACGCGGTTGGTCCCTTAACCTGTTTGAAATAAATATCAAAGCAACCCATTACGTTTCCCGAACTGTGTATGATAGGAAGTGACCATGATGCTTTGAGTCCCTGAAGACCTGCAATGTCTTTATGATTTTTCCATAAATCACTTTTGTCAATATTATCAACAATTACCGTCTGCTTTTCCAGCATCGCACTTCCGCCTGAACCGGAATGGCGGCCTATTTTCATTCCGTTGATTGCATTGATAAATTGAGCGGGAATTCCTTTGCTGGCAAAGATCTGCAGGGAGTCTTCCTTACCGAGGAGCACAACTGCCGTCATGGCTTCCTCGTGTATTCTTTCTATTCCTTCGAGGAGAGTATAAACGATGTCATTAAAAGAAATTTCAAGATTGGTTGACATTTCAAAAATGAGCCGTTCCAGTGAAAGTAGTTGCTCGCTTTTCTTTCTTTCTGTAATGTCCTGCATGGCCCCAACCATCCTTACACCTTCATTGGCCGCATTCCTTATAACATAACCGCGATCTGAAACATAAGCATAGGTGCCATCTGACTTTCTGTACCTGAATTCTTCATGCCAGTTGGTTCTCCATGCATGACCGATCACGTCGTTCATGCTTTTCATTATGCGTTCGCGCTCTTCCGGATGTATATGATCCACGCATACATCTATATCAACATTTTTTCCTTCGGGAAGTTCCCATCCTAATACTCTTGTATAGTTATCAGACCAGAAGATTGTATTATTCTTTATGTCCCAGTCCCATACAATATCTGATGTGGCGAGAATGGCATGCCGGTACCGGTCATTGCTGATGCGAAGGTCTTCACCTGTTTTTTTCTTACTGGTTACATCCTGCGTGGCACCAATTACTTTGATGGCTTTCCCGGTTTCATTCCGCAGGATGATGGCCTTGTCGTTTACAATGGCATAGGAGCCATTTAACTTTTCATACCTGTATTCACCCGTCCAGATCTCCGTTGCAGGATCTTCAATTGCATTATAATAATCCCTGATGGTTCTTTCACGGTCATCAGGATGAATAAGCTCGTGCCATTCATCAAACCTGCGGTTTGCATCCACCTTCCATCCCAGTATATCGGTATAGGCTTCGCTCATGTACACATCACCGGTGAGAACATCCCATTCCCACAAAGCTTCTGAAGAAGCTTTTGCTGCGTAAGAAAACCTGTCATTACTTTTACGGAGTTCATTTTCAATTTCCACCTTGGCGGTAACGTCGTGCGCAACTACAATCTTGGCTTCAACATCCTTATACTGAATGGTACTAACCCTCAGGTCAACAAAAATGATTTCGCCATTCCTGATACGGTGTTTCCAGTTATTGATCGCAATCGTTTTATTTCCTTTAGCTGTGCTCGTACGTTCCCGTAATTCCATCCATTGTTCAGGAGGATTAATATCGTAAAGCGTAAGATCAAGAAATTCTTCCCTTGAATAACCGTAATGGTCGAGAGCAGTCTGACTTACTTCGAGGAACTGGAATGTATTCACATCATAGATCCAGCATGGTAACGGGTTACAATCAAAAAGACTCCTGTACTGGTTCTCTGAAATCCTGATCCGTTCTTCTGCTTTAATCTGTTCAGTAATATCGGTATGCGTACCGATCATGCGAAGCGGATTTCCTTTTTCATCGCGGCTCACCATCATGCCGCGCGAAAGAATCCATTTATACCCGCCATCCCTCGTTTTAATTCTGTAAGTACTTTCGAGATAGGAGTCGTGGCTCGTGAGGTGCTTTTTTACGGTATCGCGCATTCTTGCACGGTCATCAGGATGAATGATTTCTTCCCATTCCTCAATGCGGTTACGCATTTCATGATCTTCGTAACCAAAAAGTTTTTTGTAGGAATAGAAGGCTTCGCCGGTCCGGATATTCCAGTCCCAAACCCCTTGCTTGCTTCCTTCCAGTGCAAAACGCCAGCGTTCTTCAATTTCCTTTAATACATTTTGAGCAATTCTTGTTTCAGTAATGTCGCGGGTAACCACCACTGCTCCTACAATCTGGCCGAGGTCATTTATTGCGGGCCTGAAATGATTTTCGAGATATATGGTGCGGTTTTGATTAATGATGACAGCTTCACTTGTTCGCTCTTCACCATTAAAAACTTCCTGGTATAATTTCCGCAGGCCATCATGTCTTTCTGCTGATACCAGTTCGAGAATGCTCATCCCATTTGAAAAAGGTACGTTGAAGTACTCCTTCATTTTCTTTTTGGTAAGTTCATTGCTGGCAACGAGCCGCAATTCCTTATCCACGAACATGAATGTTTCATTGAGATTATTAAGCAAAATGCTGATCGCTTCTTCCGAAGAAAAGGGGGTACCACGTGAAGTGGAAAACAAAATATCAGCAGGTTGGTTTTTCATTTCAATCAGTAAGCAGTCCAGTCTGGTAAGCTAATATACATATTTGCCTTTTTGACAATACGATTATTTCAGAAAAGTAGTATAAATAAGTGTTTCTCTCTAGTGCAGCTATGTTTAACGTAACTTGATTCCGGATTAATTGTTCAAGATCAATAATTATCCCGATTATGGAAAGGTATTTAACGTCGTGGTACAGCCACAGGCTTCAGAAGGAAATGCCGGTAGCAGTTTATGGAAATTATGGTTTCGCCTTACTGCTTGTTCCCACAGCAGCTGCTGATTACCTGGAATATGAACGGTTCCAGTTAATTGATACGTTATCGGATTTTATCAATGGAGGAAAGGTAAAGGTGTTTTCCATCAACAGTATCAACAATGAAAGCTGGATGAATAATGAAATGGATCCGCGGCATAAGATCGTACGTCACCAGCAGTTCAATGAATATGTTTATGAAGAAGTGCTTCCTTTTGTGAGAACGAATACGAGCCACGAAACCCCGATCATTATTTGTGGTGCTTCCTTTGGGGCGTTGCACAGTATGAATTTATTCCTGAGGCGCCCCGACCTGATACAGGGTGTTCTTGCCATGAGTGGTGTATATGATCTTACGGAATACACCAAAGGATATTACGACGAAGATGTTTATTTCAATAGCCCGCAACATTATATTCCCAACCTCACCGACCACAATATTCTTGAACAGATAAGAAGAAGTAACCACATACACATTTTCACAGGAAGTGGTGCGTATGAAGATCCGAATGCAAGCCGGTCATTTGCGAGCCTGCTATACAATAAAGGCATCAATTATGAACTGGATGTATGGGGATCGGAATGGCCGCATGACTGGAATACTTGGAGAACGGTGCTGCCGCATTACTTAAGGACAAGATTCTGATAAAGGAAGAAATTTTAAATATTCAATATTCAATACTCAATTTTCAAGTATGTCCGAAGATTCATTTAATTGCCGGACAAACTTGAACGTTTAGAATTGACCATTGAATATTGAATATTATTCATTCATCACACTGCGACGATTTCCACCGTCGCATTGATCCCTCTCTCCGTAATGGAATCGCACATTGGTTTCAGCGAATCATAATCGCCTTCTTTTACAGCGTATTTTCCTTTATAGTGAATGATATAAGCACATTGTTCCGCCTGTTCATAGGAGTGGTTACATACTTCCATAAGGGTTTCGATTACCCATTCAAAAGTATTCACGTCATCGTTCCACACAATGAGCAGACACGGATCCATCACGTCTTCCAGTACATCTGTATTCTCCTGCTCGCGGGTTTTGTTTGAACCTTTCATACTTCGCAAAGTTATGTATCTTGAAAAAAACAAACATGGAAAGCGTTACAGGTATTGGCGGAATATTTATCCGGTCAAAGGATCCCAAATCTATGGCAGCCTGGTACAAGAGCCACCTCGGCATTGACTTTGGTGATGGCACTTATGTTTCTTTTAAAGTGAATAACCCCAGGCACCAGACAGTTTTTTCTTTTTTCAAGGCAGATTCGAAATATTTTGACCCTTCAACAAGTTCGTTCATGATCAATTTTACCGTGAAGGACCTTCCGCAACTATTGAAATCTCTGGAAAGTAAAGGGGTGACAATTGTAGGGGAGATGCAGGAAGGAGATTACGGAAAATTTGCATGGGTGATGGACCCGGAAGGAAATAAGATTGAGTTGTGGGAAGCGGCGGAGGAGAAGGAGGGGAAATAAAGAATAATGAAGCTGCCTGCCAGCGGGCAGGTAACGCAAATCCGTGCCTGCCGGGCAGGATGTTTGATATTGAGATGGTAT
>JBJMLW010000302.1:0-8234 GCA_045805105.1 Flavisolibacter sp.
CATCCTTTATTCCTCTCCCCTGATTCTGGCAGGCTTTGCCGGTATGATCAATGAAACTTTCGATCGTATCATGCTCAACTGGTGGACGTCTGCTCCTACACAAGCGGCAGCGAAGATCCAGGTAGGAACCTATAGTGCATGCTATAAACTCGCCATACTTATTACACTTTCCGTTCAGGCTTTCAGGATGGCAGCTGAACCTTTTTTCTTTTCTGCAGCACAGGGTCAGCAGCCGCAGAAAATCTATGCCCGTGTAATGAAATTTTTTGTGATTACTGTCTGTTTCATGTTCCTGGTGGTGGTACTGTTCCTTGACGTATGGAAATATTTTATCCGTAACGAAATTTTCTGGAAAGGACTTACCGTTGTTCCGATCCTTCTTCTTGCCAATATGTTTCTCGGTATTTATTATAACCTGTCAATATGGTATAAGCTCTCAAATAAAACTATGGCAGGTGCATGGATAACGGTGATCGGAGCTACCATCACACTTGTTATCAATTATGCATTTATTCCGCGGTATGGTTACATGGCCTGTGCGTGGGCAACTTTTTTCTGTTATGGGAGTATGATGGTCATTTCATTTGTATGGGGGCAGCAACATTACCGGGTACCTTATGCATGGAGAAAACTTGTTGCCTATATGGCAATCAGTGTAGGCCTCTATGGTATCCATTTACTCTTTGATCAATTTGACCTTGGCCCTTGGACCAACAGGGGTTTTGCATTAGTTCTTATGTCCCTCTTCGCGCTGCTTGTCATCAATGTTGAAAGAAAAGAATTTCAGAAGCTTCCTTATGTGGGGAAGTATTTTGTACCACGGGTGGGTTAGAAGATGGACGATGGACCATGGACCATGGACCATAGACCATGGACCATAGACGATAGTAATGAATTCAGGCTGCTGGTATTATTTCAATGAATAGAATAGGACAGGTAAAAATATAAACGACCGTACCATGGTCTATGGTCCATGGTCTATGGTCTATGGCCTATTGCACGCTCTATCCCTCAAACCAGCCGCACAAACGGATTCGTCTTCATCTCATCTCCAATGGTTGTAGAATCTCCATGTCCCGGGTAAACCACAACATCTTCGGGGAGGGTATATAATTTTGTTTTGATACTTTCTTCAAGTTGTTTGAAGTTACCCCCCGGGAGGTCGGTTCTTCCTATACTACCCTGGAATAGTACATCCCCGCTGATAATAAAGCGGTGAGACCTGCTGTAAAAAGTAAGGCTACCTGGCGAATGACCGGGCGTAAAGAAAATTTCAAATACTTCATCCCCAATCGTAATCTGCTCACCTTCGCTGATAAATGTCAGTTCACCGTCATAATTATCAAATGGCATTTGCCAAAGCTCGCCTGCCGCTGGTCCATTGTCGAGTACTGATTTTTCCTGTTTACTGATGTGTAGCTTCAATCCGTAGGTCTTCTGGATGAACCGATTACCGAAAATATGGTCGAGGTGACAATGGGTGTTCAGTAAAAGAACCGGTTTGAGACCGTTTTGTTCAATAAAATCCTTTAATTCCTGTTCTTCAGAAGCAAAATAACAACCCGGGTCTATAATACAGCAGTCACATTTTTCGTTGTAGACAACATAAGTATTCTCCTGAACAGGGTTGAACGTAAACGTCTGAACAGTTAACATGCGGATTTTGTAATTTTAACTGCAATTTACTATCCAAACCGGGAGCAATTTAAATAGACTACCACTTACTTTATGATTAAACTGATTGGTCGCCTGACTTGTGCCACATTGCTTGTTGCATTGTGTACCTCAGGCTATGCGCAGGTGAACGCGGTTGAATATGGAAAAAACCGTGTACAATACCAGAAATTCAATTGGAAATATTACCAGACAGAAAATTTCAGCACTTATTTCAGCCAGGACGGATTGGAACTTGGAAAATATGTTGCACAGGTTGCGGAACAGGAGTTACCGCAACTCGAGGAATTTATAGAATATGGCATGCAGAGAAGAGCCAATATTGCTGTATATAACAGTTTTGATGAAATGCAGCAATCCAATATCGGCCTGGGAATCGACTGGCAGAATACTGGCGGTGTTACGAGGCTGGTAAATAATAAAATGCTGGTTTATTTCGACGGCAACCAACAACACCTTCGCAGACAAATCCGGCAGGGCATTGCATCCGTTCTGGTTGCCAATGTACTTTTTGGTGATGACCTCGGAGAATTTGCTGCCAATCAAACACTACTTGATCTTCCAAAATGGCTGACCGATGGGTATATTGATTATGCCGCAGAAGAATGGAATACCGACATGGATGATCAATTGAAGAATGCTTTGCTTGCAGGTGAATACAAAAACTTCTATCACTTTGCTTTTTCCAACCCACTCATTGCAGGACATGCATTCTGGTATTACTTCGGCAATAAATATGGCCGCTCGAAAACAACTTACCTCCTTTACCTCTCACGCATTTACAGGAACCTGAATAGCGCCACGCAGAAAATTGCAAAGAAAAAATTCAAGGATGTTCTGAATGACTTCATGCAGGAAGAAACCCAGAAGTATTACAAGGACATTAAAGGAAGACGTATTGCTCCGCGCGGACAATTATCTGTATCCGAAGAAATCGGCAAAAAAGATTTTGTGCATTTCAATGCCAATCCGCAGCCCCGCAGTTTTGCTTATGCTGCAGTAGAATTCAAACAGGGAAAATACAGTGTTGTCTATCATCCCGATTTCGTAAGCCGCAAGGTGTTATTAAAGTTTGGTGCGCGTACGCATGAAGATGAAATCAATCCTAATTACCCGCTGCTTGCCTGGGATGGCAAAGGAACAAGACTGGCTGTTGTGTATAATGAAAAAGGAAAGACAAAACTTTTTGTTTATGATATTGTGAACCGCATCAAAACTGTTAAGCAGGACCTTCCCATGTTCACTCAGATTCAGGATATGAAGTATATGCTGGATGCAAATACTTTAATCCTCAGCGCCGTCAAAAGCGGGCAGACAGACATTTTTGTATACAAGATCGACAAGCAGACTTACGAACAGATCACGAACGATATTTATGATGATCTTGATGCCAGCTTTGTTGCTTTTCCCGGAAAAACTGGTATCATTTATTCAAGTAACAGGCCTTCGCCAACAGCAGAAACTTCAGATACAGCCATCACTCCAAGAAACTATAATATTTTCCTTGTAGACAACTGGAACAAGTCGGAATACAAACAGATCTCCCAGCTGACAAATGTGCGGTTTGGTAATGCAAGATTTCCATCTCAGTACAACACAACGCACTTCACCTTTGTTAGTGATGAAAATGGTATTGGTAACCGCTATGCAGGATTTTTCAAATCACAACGTGCGGGACTCGATACACTGGTTTTCATAGGCGATGAAGTTTTACGTAATCCACGATTAAAGGAAGTAGATAGTGTTCTTGCCGACTGGAATAAAACCGATATTGATTCAGTAGGATATGTTTCCATTACATCTGATTCTGCATACGTATTTCCATTAACGAATTACCAAAGCAGTCTCCTCGAAACGAGGACAGCTGGAGACAATTCGCTGGTGAGTGAAATTATCAGGCAGGGAGATTACAAATTATTATACAGATTACGTATTGATGAAAATACTTTAAGGCGCAGAAATGTAACTGCCAAGCCAACTGAATACCTGAAGAAGGTGGCCGAACAGCAAAGAATAGCCACCGGCAGGGCAATCACCTATCCAACTGCCAAAATAGATACATCACAAAGGCAGGGCGATTTTTTCAATAGTGAATTCCAGAATGAAAGAAAAGATTCTTCACAGCTTGGGAAAGTTTTCAATGCAGAAGAGATCATGGTAGAACCTGTGTTGAAGAAGGCGAAGCTTTATGAATACCGTCCTCCAAAATTTTTCAACGATTACGTAGTTGCGGCTCTGAATAACACGGTGTATGGTGTAAATAAATATCAACCTTACCAGGGTGGCGCAGGCCCTATTGATCCTTCAAACGGAAACCAGATCAATGGTCTTATTCGTGTAGGTACTGCCGACCTTTTTGAAGATTACAAAGTTTCGGGTGGTTTCCGGATTGCACCGAATCTGCGCGACAACGATATTCTTTTTGAATTCACCAATCTCAGAAAAAAGATGGATTGGGGTTTTACTTTTTACAGGAACAACACAGAAGGGTTCAATGATATTTACGGTCCTGTAAAACAGGTTTCAAATTACTACCTCGCTCACCTCCGTTTACCTATTGATAAAGTAAAAGGAGTACGAATTACTGTTGGTCCACGCTTCGACAAAAGCATCATTCCGGCTATTTCTGTTGCAAACCTGAAAGTACCGGATATTAAAAAAACGTACGGACAATTTACTTTAGAATACGTTCACGATAATACGCTGAATCCAACAATGAATATATATCATGGTTTACGTTGGAAAGCATACGTTGATTGGTTCACGCAGTTAAGCAAAGTACAAAGTACTGAAGGCCGGTTTCTTTTCAATTCCGGTTTTGATGTCAGGCATTATCTTCCCATTTTCAGAAATGTGATATGGGCTGTAAGAGGTGCCGCTGATTTTTCATGGGGAAGTCAGAAAGTAATTTATTACCTGGGTGGTGTTGACGGCTGGCTGAAGCTAAGGGAAAATGAAAACATTGATGTGAATACCGGTGCACGTTCGTTCCGTTATTTCAATCCTTCACCAGCACCTGATCCTGATGCGGATTATACATACCAGGCACTCGCAGTAAACCTGCGCGGGTTTAAACAGAATGTTGCTAATGGAAACAACTCTTTTATTTTAAATAGTGAGATTAGAATGCCCGTTTTCACTACACTGTTTAACCGTCCTATTAACAATGCATTTGTCCGCAATTTCCAGCTGGTTCAGTTTGTAGACCTGGGAACAGCATGGAATGGCGGTTATGATAAAATAGAAAGACCGAGTGTATTATATACATCAACAGCTCCTGGTGCATCTGTAAAGATCAAGGCCGGCGGTGTTGGTCCTTTTGCAGGCGGATATGGTTTCGGGGCACGTAGTACGCTACTTGGTTATTTCGTGCGTTTCGATGTATCCTGGCAGATGGATGGAATATTTAAGGGAAAGCCGCAAACCTACCTGGCGTTGGGGCTGGATTTCTAAAACCGGGTCCACAGTCGACAGACCACGGTCCACAGACCATTCCGATTTAATAAGAGTTATCAGAACTTCGGAGACGTCTGTGGACCGTAGACCGTGGACTGTCGACTTCTCCTACAACACTTTACTCAACTTCTTCACCGAAAAATACATTACCGACAGCAATACCGTGTAACACACAATCATACTCCAGTCGAAACGGTTGCGGATGGGATGAATAAAGAGGTATAACATTTCTCTCATCAATTGAAATGGATCGGCAAAAATGTCCCATGAATTGAACCGGAGATATCGTCCCACAAAAACACCGAGGCCATTGAGTGTCATCACTGGCAGAATGAAAAGGATCCCGGATTTCTTCCTGAAATATTTTTCAAACACACGTTCCATCTGCCGAACTGAAAGAATTCCAAGAAACAATCCATTCCATGCAAATGAAAGTATGAGTGCCAGATCGTACCAGAGTGGCATTTCATTGTTCCTGTCGAGATGAAAAAGGTCAGTAAGAATATAAAAGGTATTCGGAATAAAAACGAGCCAGCTTAAAACAGCTGCAAGAAGAATCAACTTTGGTTTGTGAATGTTTTTTTCAATCCAGGAAGAAAAAAAATAGGGTACGAAAGCAAGAAAAAGGTTCCATGCAAGAAAACCGAATAAAACATTGCCTGTGTAAATCATGCGGAATGCAAGCATGCCAATGCAAAATGAGAAACAAAGAATGAGCATTTCCTCTGCACCTGATGCTCCGGATAATATTTTCATCAGTTTTGAAGTCTGAATTTTCATATGTGAAAAATTTTTGGGATAAAAATGATGGCTCCCACCAGGAGGGCCGCACATGATGCAATCAAAACTGCTCCTGCAGCAACATCCTTTACGATCCTAATCGGTTCATACTTCTCAAGAGAAATAAAGTCCATGGCTTTTTCTATGGCTGTGTTAATCATTTCACTGATCCATACCAGTGAAACCGAAAAAATGAGCAACATCACTTCTGTTCTGTTTACAGGATAAATAAAAGAGAAAACGACAACCAGGAACGCGGCAAAAAAATGAATCCGTGCATTGAATTCATTTATGAAAAAATAAATAATACCCCTTCCTGCATATAAAAAGCTTTTCAATCGCCAGCGGTTTGGCGGGGAGTATTTATTTGTTAACTGTGATTCTAGGAATTCCTCATCCAAAGTGTTATTCTGAATATTCATTTTCTTCAATTATTAAGCTTCTTATAAAAATGGTAATGTGAATACAAAGGCAATTACATGAAATCGCTGCGGAACATTAATAATGAGAATTGCATTAAGTTGTCAGGATGGAAAAGTTTGCTTTTTTCTTATTTGAATGATATGAACCAGCCAGTTCAAAAGCACAATTGCGCAGCAGATTACCCATGCTATGAAAACCATTGTTACCAGGTTCGATTCCCTTGCTTCAACTTCGTCTAAGGATCTGCCTGCAGCTATGAAAGACACAGGGTCAGCATTCACCTTTGCAATACCCATGGCCATCCTCACATTTCGTTGTGGTTGCCATGTTACCCAATGTTCTCCATTCCGGCGAGCGAATTCAATTACACCTTTTGGTAATTGTGGAAATTTCCCATGGAGATAACCTGATGATTTTACAGGGATACCCTTTTCGTCATATGACTCTACAAATACTGACTGGCTCTTTTCAAGATCAATGGAATCTGAAAAAACTTCAGGCGAAATCTTGCCTTCATGGAGATTGTTTTTAAGATCATTTATGATCTGTGTCTGCGGATCATTGGCATTTGACCGGTAAGTCTGCTGCACACTGGCATAGATCAATGCCATAACTACTGTAATTATAACCAGTGCGCTGATGTGATGTAAAATTTTCATAACTGATGTTTTTGTGTTAAGCAATTGCAGGAAATGGCGAATGACTCTTTGTATTTTTTTCATTTTTCACTTTGGACAGGATGGCTTCAAGCAATGGCAGCATTTTGTTTAACCCTTTGGTCTTGATCATGAAATTCCAGAGAGGTTCAAACTTTTTCCATCCGCCGGCATATGCAAAATGTTTGATGCAGTGTTTCAATTTCTCATGTTGAAGACTTCCCTTAAAAATGTTACTCCAGCTGTAAAAGCTTTCATATGCCCAGTCGTATCCCTGTTTCAGTTCTTCTGGTGTAAGGGCAATTGTTTTATAAACAACCTGGCGCGTATCATACTGGTCCCACTTCCTGTGGAGGATCCTTCCTTCAGCTTCCATGCTTTTGAATAGCCGTGTTCCCGGATAAGGTGTAAGGATATGAAAGGTGCTCGTCGTCAAACCATTTTCAACAGACCAGTCAACTGTTTTTTTGAAAACATCTTTCCTGTCATCATCAAGTCCGAACACAAAACTGCCATTGATCATGATGCCAAGAGAATCGAGCCTCCTGATAGCTTCACTATAATCCTTATCCAGGTTTTGTTTTTTATTACTCTGATGCAGGTTGGATGTACTGAGCGTTTCAAATCCTACAAACACGGAACGGAGCCCGGCATGTGCAGCTTTTTCAATCAGGTCGCCGCGAAGAATGGCATCAATGGTAGATGCGCCCTGGAATACCCGGTTCATTCCCTTCATCCCTTCAAACAGTGCAGAAGAAAATTTCTGGTTACCCAGGAGATGATCATCAAGAAAATAAAGATGTTTACCAGGCAGCCTGTCAATTTCTGCAAGCGCTGCATCTACTTTTTGCGTATAAAAGGATTTACCACCTTCAAAGAATGCATCTTTATAACAGAAATCACAATGGTGCGGACAACCTCTTGATACAACGATGGAATTCGGTACCAGGTATAGTTCACGTTTAATAAGGTCTCTCCTTATCGGTGGTACGTCTTCGATATTTCTTTTTGCGTTACTGTAAATTTTTCTGGCACAGCCTGATTTAAAGTCAGAAAGAAACCGGGGAAAAGTATCTTCACCGGGACCAATAAAAATTGTGTCAGCATGGAGACCTGCTTCTTCGGGTAATGATGTTACATGAAGACCACCAAGACAAACATGTGCACCTTTTTTCCTGTAATGTGCAGCCAATGCATAAGCCCGGAATGCATTTGTAATGTAAACCTGGATGACAACCAGGTCCG
>JBJMLW010000303.1:0-12457 GCA_045805105.1 Flavisolibacter sp.
TCTACCTATAAGTAAAAACTGGGGAATGAGTTTTGGTATAAGACCGCTTACACGGGTTAGTTACCTGATGAACTCCTATGAAATGCTGAAAGATCCCATTACTGGAGATTCAATCGAAAACTCTGTAACACAGGCTGAAGGAAGCGGTGGAACTTATCTTCCATCTATCGGGACAGGATTCGCCATAAAAAATTTCAGTGCCGGTTTTAATATTGGATACATCTTCGGAAACAGGGAAAATAAAAGACTGAGAAGCCTGATCAATGATACAGTTCTTTATTATTCATCTGCCCATTTCAACAATTATTCATTCGGCGGACTTTATGCAGATGTTGGCGTTCAATATAAAATCAACCTGAATAAAACCACCTTCCTGCGTCTTGGGGTTTCAGGAAACTGGGAACAAAAAATTAATGGAAGCCAGGATGCACTCGTGCAGACTTTCACCAGGGGAAGTGCTGGTGAAGAATTACAGATCGATAGCGTTTTCAAGACTGATGATAGCAAAGGAAAAGTAATTTATCCTGCTTCTTATAAAACAGGTTTTGTAATACAACGCATCAAAGTTGATGGAAGCGGTTGGCTGGTTGGTGCAGACTATACACAAAATAAATGGTCAGACTTTCGTTTCTTCGGACAGGAAGATTCAGTTCAGGATAACTGGTCGGTCAATGTAGGCGGACAAATTATTCCACGTCCGAGAACAAATTATTTCAGTCGTGTCGTTTATCGTTTTGGATTTTATTCCGGACCTGATTATATCAAAGTTCATGGAGATCTGCCTCAGTATGGTGTAACATTCGGAATGGCTCTGCCTATCGGAAATTACAACCGCCAGAATCCATATAGTGTCAGCGTTCTGAACCTGGCACTTGATTATGGTAAAAGAGGCAACAACGATAATATCCTTAAAGAAAATATCTTCCGTGTATCAATAGGACTGAACTTTACAGACCTTTGGTTTGGTAAAAAGAAATATGATTAAGCACAGGCTACAACAATATTTTATAAAGGCAGCTTTAATTTCAGGCTGCTTTTTCTTTTATGCCTGTGAAAATGATCCGAAGGTGATAGCAGAATGGACAGGAACAAAAAAAATGGTTGAAGAAGGCGACAGTATTATTACTTACATGAGCCAGGGCAGTACAATGAAAGCAAAATTAACTGCACCCTATATGATCCGAAGCCAATCGGATACAGTGTATGTTGAATTTCCCAGGTCACTTGATGTAGATTTTTTCGACTCAACCGGGAAAGTTGAAAGTCATCTTGATGCCAAATACGGAAAATATTATGAAAGCCTCAATAAAGTTTACCTGCGTGATAGTGTAGTTGTTTATAACATGCAGGGAGATACGCTTAATACACCTGACCTGTGGTGGGATCAGAATCTTCAAAAATTTTACACGGATAAAAACGTTCGTGTGCGCAAAGGTGGCAACCTCATTTTCGGAAAAGGAATGGATGCGCAGCAGGATCTTACAAATATTAATATCAGGCAGGTGAGCGGGCTTGTTGCGGTGCCTGATAGTTTGCAGCCTCGATAATTTAAAAGTAAAAAATCAAAAGTAAAAAATCAAAAAAATCAGACTCATTGTAATGACTGGCAGATTTTGAATTTTTACTTTTGAATTTTGAATTTATTATGGTCTTGTTGCTTTTTTACGCACGCGGCTCAACGTTTCTTCATTCATGCCAAGGTAGGTAGCTATGTATTTCAATGGAATTCTTTGAAGAAGATCGGGGTGCTGTTGTATAAAGAACTGGTATTTTTCTTCGGCAGTATGCTTGCGAAGCAATTGGGTTCTTTGCTCAGAAAGAAAAAAGAAATATTCTGCAACTTTTCTTCCTACAATATTGAAAGCCGGAAAGTCCAAATACAATTGCTGGAGATCATTGTATGACAGGCAGCCCAGGATGCAGGCTTCGAGAGTCTCTACAAATTCATAACCTGGTTTTTGTGTATAATAGGAAAGCCAGGAAGTAATGATGTAGCCTTCATCCATGAACCGTGTTGTAATTTCTTTTCCATCAGAAGTATAATATGCCCTTGAAAGTCCACTCAGAACAAAACATGCATTGTGAGATACCTGGCCTTCCCTAAGGAGGATAGTCTTTTTCGGGAATTCTTTTAAAATGGTGATGCTTGTAAGCCGCTCTTTCATCTCTTCAGTAAGAGGATGAAACCTTTCGAGAGAAGCAAACATTTTTTCAATCATGAAACATTTGATTTTGACGACCCGGGTGTATCCTCAATGAAGATTCTTTACTAGCTGAAATTACAAATTCGTTTCTCTCAGGGAACGTTCATTATTTTTGGCGCCAAATTGAACCAGATGAAATTGGTAACATATTTAAAGGAAGAACACGATCAGCTGGCTGTGCTGGTTGATGACCTGTTATATGACATGGAACATTTGCATCCTGATCTTCCCAATACAATGGGAATGTTTTTAAACTACTGGGAAGATGCGTTACCGATGGCACAGGGTGGTATTATGATGATTGAAGAAGGAAAGATATCCACTAAAAAAGGGATACCCGTGAATGATGTAACCTTGCTGGCACCTGTTCCTTTTCCAACATCATGCCGTGATGCTTACGCATTCAGGCAGCATGTGGCAGCTGCACGACGTAACAGGAAGGTGGAAATGATACCGGAGTTTGATCAGTATCCTGTTTTTTATTTTACAAATCATCATAGCATTAAGGGTCCCGGTGAAATTTACTGCATGCCTGATCATTTTGAGAAACTCGATTTTGAACTCGAAGTAGCCATTGTCATATGCAAGCATGGAAAAAACATTACTGCTGAAGAAGCCGATGAATATATCGGCGGGCTAATGATCATGAATGATCTTAGTGCACGAAAGCTGCAGATGGATGAAATGCTGCTCAATCTTGGACCTGCAAAAGGAAAAGATTTTGCTACCGCAACAGGTCCATGGCTTGTAACCCTCGATGAACTCGAGGAAATGATTATCCCCCCAAAAGAAAATCATACAGGTCTGAACTGGAATCTGAAAATGACATGTACTGTCAATGGACAACAGGTAAGTGCAGGGAGTCTTGGTGATATGGACTGGACCTTTGCAGAAATAATCGAACGTGCATCTTATGGTGTTGACCTGTTCCCGGGTGATATTATCGGAAGTGGGACGGTAGGAACCGGTTGCTTCCTGGAATTAAACGGTACAGGAAAACTTAATAACCCATCTTACCCCGAACAATGGCTGCAACCCGGAGATGTTGTTGAAATGGAAGTGGAAGGACTGGGAATACTTTCCAATACAATTGTTGCTGAGGAAACGGATTGGAGCGTACTAAACAAAAGCCCCCGGGCTTCTGAAGAAGGAACTTAGATTTGAAATTTCTTTTGATAATTTAATTCCCTTAGATCTTCTTGCGTAGTCTAAACGCAAAGGCTGCAAAGGAGGCGCAAAGAATACGCAAACAAATTAAAAAGAGTTGCTTCGCTCCCTTGGCGCCTGTTTGCGGTCCTGATGAAATCGGGACTTGCGTTTAAAAACTCTTCGGATGTAAAGCACCCTGCAAATAAAATAGCAACGTGGATCTAAGTTCCCCCTTCGGGGGACAGGGGGCCTAAACCCTCACCTTATTCATTTTCCTCACTGGCGCACTTCCCCTGTTTTTTACATGACCGAGGAATGAATCTTTTACTTTAAGATCTTTTTCTGCATTTACTTCTGCACTACCCACTCCTGTATTTTCAATATTCATTGTCTGAACTACAAAGCTGCCTGCCTGCAATGATCCCACACCAGAATTTTTTACAACGGCATCCTGTGCCCTGCCGCTTAATTTCACATTACCGACACTTGTATTTTTCAGATCAAGTTTTTTGGCCGTAAACTTCAGGTCAACATTCCCAACACTTTTATTACTCATGTCTATATCATCAAATGTGAGTTGTTGGTCTGACCCAACATTGCCTACTGTACCGAGTTCCATTGCTTTCAGTTTATTAAAGGAAACATATACCTTCATTTTATTTTTTGAATTCAGGTTTTTGTTTTCAAGCTTTTTCATGTCTATAACAAGCTTGTTCCCTTCATTACGCACATTAAAATATTCCTGGAGATTTTCATCAGCCTCTATCTTTACAGATTCCTGGTTTCCCTGCGTTAGTTTCAATTCATAAACGCCACTAGCTTTCAGTGCATCAAAAGAAGTAACTGGTACTTCACGGGTGATCATTTTTCCATTTCCTTCAATGGTTTCCCTTTTTTTATCCTGTGCGTGAACGGTACCTGCCAAAGCAAAGGCAAGCAAAGCAAAAACTGTTATTCTCATACAAATTGATTTGATGGTTTATGGTTTAACGAAATCATTCGTAAAACGAATGTAGTTTCATGAATGTTACATGCCTGTTGGAAATATTGACCAGCGGCTGCAATTGCCTTTAAAAGGCACCGGGTCATTCTCATCCTTTTTCTGCAATTTGCGATATGATCCTTGACCTCAGTGAGTTGTCAGCCGCTGATAAACAATATTATCTTCAGCATGTGGTCGCCCCCCGGCCCATTTGTTTTGCCTCTACAGTTGATGCTGAAGGAAATGTAAACCTGAGCCCCTTCAGCTTTTTTAATTTATTTTCTACCCTGCCCCCTGTTGTGGTTTTTTCTCCGGCAAGACGTGTCAGGAATAATACTGTGAAGCATACACTTGAAAACATCATGCAGGTACCCGAAGTGGTGATTAATATTGTAACCTATGATATGGTTCAGCAAACTTCCCTGGCAAGCTGCGACTACCCGAAGGAGATAGATGAATTTGTAAAATCGGGGTTTACAAAAGAAAACGCTGTAAAGGTGAAACCACCAATGGTGAAAGAGAGTAAGGCAAAGCTTGAATGCAAAGTACTAGAAGTGAAATCGTTGGGTAATGAAGGAGGTGCGGGTCAGCTTGTCATCTGTGAAGTGTTATGCCTTCACATTGACGACAGTCTCCTTTCAGAAGATAAAAAAATTGACCAGGCAAAACTGGAACTGGTGGCACGTCTTGGCGGTGACTGGTATTGTCATGTGTCGAAAGAAAATCTGTTCAAGGTTGCAAAACCGAATGTGAAACTGGGAATTGGATTTGATGCACTTCCGGAAAGCATTCGCAAAAGCATGATACTTACCGGTAACCAGCTTGGACAATTGGCAAATTTTCATGAGTTGCCATTCATTCAGCCTTCTTTTGATGATGATCACGTAAAAAACATCATCCAGTATTTTTCCATTAACCCATCAGAAATGGAAAAAGAACTTCACCACTATGCGGCCCGGCTTCTTGATGAAGGAAAGGTGGATGAGGCCTGGCAGGTGTTGCTGGTTACCGAAAGCCCCCTGTCCCCCAAAGGGGGAACTTAGCTTGTTGCTTCATTTTGATAGTAAAATTTCTTAGATCTTCTTTCGTAGGAAAGGCAGGAACGCTAGTCCCGATTTCATCGGGACCGCAAAGGATACGCAAAGGCGCAAAAAAATATTCGTAATGAAATCAATTGCAACCCTCGCGTCCCGACGGCACCGTCAGGATTGTGTTCCTTTACTCTACGCCAGAATGCTAAGTGAATTTAAATTGAAAAAAGAAAAGATGGACCTAAGTTCCCCCTTCGGGGGACAGGGGGCCGACAAGGGTCAGAATTGGCTTCAAATTTGAAAATAATGAGCAAACCCTGAACGATGAAAAAATTTATGGTAGCAATGGTTCTCACCTTAGCACTGGTATCATGTTCAACCCTTTCAAATCTTCCAACAACAGGCGTAACAGAAGCGGAAGCGGCACAGGGAATCAGAGAAGCCCTGGACCAGGGTGTAGGAAGGGGAATATCATTCCTGAATAAAACAGATGGCTTTTTTGGTAACCAGGCTTATAAACTTTTCCTTCCACAGGAAGCACAGAAGATTGAAAATACATTAAGACAGGTTGGATTGAATTCACTTGTTGACAGAGCTATACTTCAAATCAATCGCGCAGCTGAAGATGCAGTGGGATATGCACGTCCGATTTTTGTAGATGCCATCCGCCAGATGACAATTGCTGATGCCATTAATATTGTACGCGGATCAAAAGATGCCGCTACGCAGTACTTCCGGCAGAAAACTACCCAACAGCTCATAACCGCCTTTTTACCTGTGATAAAAGAATCGCTTGATAAATTTTCCGCAACAAAATATTATGGCGACATGGTGAAGACCTATAATGGATTTCCAACAACAATGAATAAACTGAACCCCGACCTGCCCTCTTATGTTGTAGGAAAAGCGGTTGATGCACTGTTCGACCAGGTAGCGCAGGAAGAAGCAAATATCCGCACCAATGCGGCTGCAAGAACTACTGATATACTGAAACGTGTGTTTGGATGGGCCGCCCGGACGTAGTGGAACAAGAGAGCAAGGAACAAAAGAACAATCGAATTGGAAATAAAGTTTGTTGTATCGAATTCTTTATTCTGATGTTCTATTATTCCTTATTCCCTGTTCTATTGTTCCTTATTCCCTGTTCTATTATTCTCTAAAGGCGGAGATGCTGCTTCCGCCCCGCAATGCGCTTACGCAAATATTTAAAGAACCTTGCGCGTTCACGTTCGCTGACTGAACTGATCTGCGTGGAGCGTTTCATCAGGTTCTGCACAGAATCATACATGTTTTCACAAAAGCGCATATCTCTTGTCATCATTATATTAGCAACAGTATGAATGATAAAACTGATCTTGCTTCCATCGAGCGAAGCGAGAATGGAATTATCGCCGATAATAATTTCATTGAGGTACATTTGGAATGTTCCATTTTCATTTCTTTCGGTTTCCCCAACATTGAACTTATATCCCAGTGTTGCCTGCCTGTCTAGATGAGTCATTAGTTTTTCCAGTGATTCATAGATCAGCATCACTTCTTCTTCATTCTCAAACAGGTTGGATTCGTGGTAATAATCAATCTGGCGCATGGTGCTGTTGATGGTTTCCAGGCTCCAGATCTCGACTGAATCAATCTGGTTATAGAGTGAAAGCGCTTTCTGTCCCAATTCAAAAAGTTCAGAAGGATAATTTTTCAGGCTGAATTTTTTTCTTGCAAATTCAGGAGAATTGTAGATGCCTTTCATCCACACAAAATGTTTGAATGCTGCCAGTTCCCTGAAATGAAAATGATGAAAGATGGGGATGTCTTTGCATACAGTGTACATTTTCTTCTCGCGAAACCCAGTCATGTATTTTACCTGCTGAAGAACAGACTTCAGCCACTGATCGAACTGGAATGAGCTTGTTTCGATAAAGCTTCCTGAAAATGAAAACGTATCTGACTGAAGGTTGAGCAGTGCATCGAGAGAAAGTTTAAAGTGTGAACAAAGCAGATAAACTTCTTCGAGACTCATCGACTTCTCATTCCTGATGCGGCGGTAAGCACTATCTGTACTGATGTCGAGAACTGAGGCCACTTCGTCTACAAGAGAAGATTGTGGCGGCAGTTTGTCTTTCAGCTGCTGGAATAACTGAACCTGGAGGTCGGGGGTGCTCATAAAGAGTTATTGTTTATGGCTGGCATTCTCATAGGAATTTTTCTCTGAAGGATATTAAAAAATATATTCCGTTGTTTTTCACTTCCACTGCTAATGATGGTAGCCCGCCTGATCAGGTTTTCGAGTTTGGAATGAACATCATTACAGAAGCCTTCATCCCTGGTAATCATATAATTCAGCACATCATAAGTTAGATACAGCATTTTTTGTCCGTTCGCTACTACCATAATTGTGTTATCACCAAGAACGACGCGATTATAAAAAAGATTGTAATTGTTTGCCTTGATATTGACATTTTCACCTGGCAGGAATTTACTTCCGGCTTCTGCCTGGAACTTGATATGTTCAAGCAATCCATGCAGGGAAGAATAAATTTTTTCAATCTGTTCAGCAGATCTGAAATAACCAGCCTCCCTGTAATATTCAATCTGTGCGATAGTGCTGTTGATTGATTCTGTATTCCATATTTCAGTTGAACTGATAGATGCATATTCTTTTACAATTTCCTTACCCAGTGATTCAATTTCAGGTGATAGAAATTCATCGGAGAACTGGAGGTGTGTAAAATCAGGATGCTGCATGATGGATTTCATCCAGAAAAAATACCTGAAAGCAAACAATGGGCTGAATAAAAAATTATAAAAAATGGGAACGTCCTTACTGAGATAAATGATCTCCTTGCTACCAGCTGACGCTACCATTTTCAGGTTGGTGAGAATTTCCTGCAGGTATTGCCTGAAACTGTAATTGACATTATCCATCTGTGTAAAAGTGAACGAGATGGTATTGTTTTTTGTATGGAGCGCATCATCAAGCGAAATTGAAAATGCATCACATAAAATACGGGCTTCATCCAGCACCAGAGGCGTTTCACCCCTGATCCTCCTGTACGCACTGTCATTACTTATAAAGAGGAGTTCCGATATAACATCGGCGAGCGAAGAAGCTGCCGGGAGCCGCTCCCTTATACGCTGAAAAAGGAAATCCTGTGTGCGTATCTCCTGCATTTTAGTTGATTGCTTATGATCAAGGTAGCCTAATTAAATGTAAGTAATCCCGGTTTTTTGCAAAATCTGCAACAGGTGTTTTCATGCCGTGATAATTCAATTATAAAAGACTGCCCTGTACAAATATTTTAGTGATGCTTTAATCACCATCCCAAACACTGATTATGAAAAAAATAATTTTAATATTCGGACTCCTCACTCAACTTTCTGCGCTTTGTCAGGCAAAAAAATGGTTCGCTTCAATTTCAACAGGAGGCAGCGTGGGCGGACCATCGGCTTCCCTGAAAAATCAAATGATAAAACAGGGTTTTAACCAATCAGGCACATATAATTTCCTGGGCCTGACGGGTACAACAGAATATCCTGAAAAATATCTTTCAGGTTATTTTCTCGTGAGGTTTGGCAAATTACTCAAGGAAAGGAAAAGCGTGTTTTTTATAGCAGGGTTAAGTGAAAAAGGTGAAGTAACCGGATTTAAAAACCAGGGGTATGTAGATTTCCTGGGCATTCTCGGTGGTTCATCCGGACCCAGGCCAACTGTAAATTATTCAATATACCAGGCAAGTGCAGGTTACCAGTATGATGCAATAAAAACACGAGCCAAATTGGGACTGGGCCCTTCACTCTTCCTGATGAATTACCAAATGAATGAAGAAAATGCCAGGTCTGTTTTATTACCCGGCATTATTCTAACAGGAAGATTTCCTCTTGGAAGGGAAAGAAAACTCGTAGGCCTTGAACTGGTTCTTGACGCCAGGCTGGCACCACCGGCAAACATTAAATCTGATGTAAAAGAAAGCCCTGACACATTTGTTCCAGGTAAAGTAAACATGTGCGCTGCGTCTGCAGGAATTGCACTGTGCTTCAGAAAATAAATCAGTTGAAGATATCATTATCCATCGCCCTCATAAAGTTCCAGGTACTAATCAAAGCTCAACAAAAAAACAAGTCATGAAAAAAATTATTGTTTTGTCTGTGATGTGTATGATTGTACACTTACACACCTATTGTCAGCAGCCGACAATTTCCGGTACAGGCAGGGCGAAAAACAAGGAAGTCCTGGCAAATGTATCTGTCAGTCTGAAAGGAACACTTAAGGGGACAATATCCAATCTTGAAGGTGCATTTAGCATTAATGTAGCTGCCTTTCCTGCTACACTTATTTTTAGTTCTATTGGTTTCGAAGATGTAGAACTTACAGTTCAAGCTGCCAGTGTTCATGAAATAATTATGGAAGCATCCACTGCAACTGAGCAGGCAATTGTATTATCTCCTACTCGCACCCCGGTGAGAATGCTGGAATCACCTGTTTCCATTGAACGATATGGAGCTTTGCAAATCAGGAATATGGCCAGTGTAGATTATTATGGTCATGCGAGAAATGAAAAGGGTGTGGATATCACAACCTCAGGACTTCTATTTACAACTATCAGTACACGAGGCTTTAACGGAAGCGGAAGTACACGAGTGAATCAGCTGGTTGATGGAATGGATAACCAGGCTCCGGGACTAAATTTTTCTGTTGGAAATTTTGCAGGTCTCACAGAACCTGATGTTGAAAGTTTTGAAATTCTTCCGGGTGCATCATCCGCACTTTATGGTCCAGGCGGTATCAATGGTACTGTCCTGATCAATAGTAAAAATCCTTTCCAATACCAGGGACTTGACATTCTTATGAAAGAAGGAATCACCAATGTGGATCATTCCCAAAGATCCAATTCTACTCCGTATCATAATTTTTCTCTGAGATATGCAAAGGCATTCGGAGAAAGGTTTGCTTTCAAGGTTGGCGCACAATATATCAGTGGAACGGATTGGCTGGCACATGATACATCTAATTATTTCCGGAACGGAACAGCCGGCAAGGTCATTCCGGGCAGTAGGGTCACTGATCCAAATTATGATGGTGTAAATGTATATGGTGATGAAACTTCTCTTGATATGCGAAAAGCTTTTTCCAATGGCCAGTTCAACGACCTATGGGTCCTGGTAGGCAATGGAATAAAACAGGCAGCACCGCCTTTAACTCCTGGCATCAATGCAGTGATAGCGGCATCACCTGCTGCATTAAAAATATCACGGACCGGTTACCAGGAAAATGAAGTGATCGATCCTATAACCAAGAACATAAAATTATCCGGCGCACTTCATTATAAACTTACAGCTAAAACTGAAGCTTTGTTTATGGGTTACTGGGCCACAGGAAATACGGTATACACTGGCAACAACCGCTATTCTTTGCATGGAATTAAAATAGGTCAATACAAACTGGAAATAAAAAATCCCAACTGGTTTATAAGAACTTACACTACACAGGAAAATGCGGGTAATGCATACAGCGCAACGGTAGCCACGCAATACACAAATGAGGCATGGAAGCGAAGTAGCATTTGGTACCAGCAATATGCTGCTGCATATCTGCAGGCTGCTTCGATAGCCTGGATGGGAATTGCAGCCTCGCAGGGAACCGATGCTGCCAATAAATACATTATTGAAAATTCGCTGACTTATCACAATACGGCTAGAGCTGTTGCCGATAAAGAAAGACCACTCCCAGGTTCAGCGCAATTCCGTCATCTTTTTGATTCAGTAAAAAATATACCGATCAAATACGGCGGAGGAAAATTCCTGGAGACATCACAGTTGTGGATGAGTGAGGGCCAGTATAACTTTTCAAATAAGATCAGGTTTGCCGAGATCATTGCCGGTGCAAATTTTAAAAGATATATACTCAATTCCGAAGGAACACTTTTCATTGATACCTTACATGCAATTACAATCAATGAATTCGGCGCTTACGCACAGGTTACAAAAAAATTATTTTCCGATCGGCTTACTTTATCCTTTTCCGGCAGGTATGATAAAAATGCCGACTTCAAGGGAAGATTTACACCAAGAGCTACAGCAGTTGTAAAACTTTTTGAAAACAACAACATCAGGTTTTCCTACCAGACAGCTTATCGCTTTCCCAGCACACAACAGAAATATATAAGACTCGATGTGGGTGATTATACAATACTTGGCGGATTACCATGGGTAATGAATTACATGAGTATAAAGAATAGTCCTGTTGTTGAACTGGTTAATGGTGTTCCAGGCAAAGAATATGTCTACAAAGAATTCAAGCCGGAAAGTGCGCGTTCTTTTGAATTGGGTTACAAGGGATGGATCGCTTCAAAGTTGATGATAGACGCTTATGGATATATAGGAAAATACACAGACTTTTTAGGAAGGAACATCCTGTATCAGCCTGCAAATGGTGAAGTGTACTCTACTGTTATCAACAGCAGCACTCAGGTAAAAACCCATGGTTATGGTTTAGGCCTGGACTATAAGCTTCCCTCCAACTTTTCGGTTTTTTACAATGTTTATTCAGATGTGATCACAGATGTTCCGGATAATTTCCAGTCTTATTTCAATACACCAAAATACCGCATGAATGCCGGTGTAGCCAATGCCGGAATGGGAAAGAAAAAACTTTTTGGATTTAATATTAACCTTCACTGGCAGGATAAAATGATGTGGGACGGTGAACTCGCTAATGGTCCTGTGAGTGCATTTACAACTATTGATGCACAGGTAAATTACAGGATTCCGAAAATTCATTCCGTGATAAAACTCGGAAGCAACAATCTAACTAACCATTATTACAAAAATGCATATGCTAATCCTGAAATCGGTGGCTTGTATTACCTGAGCGTTGGCTTTCATCTTTAATGGTAAAAATGCAATTCCGGGCATTCCGGAATTGCATTTATTTCAGTAACATTAAAACTTACCTGTATGAAATTTATTTTTTTATCCGTTACTATTCTTCTTTCTCTTGCTTCATGTACCAGGGTTTATTATGCACCCAATACAGTACATCCTGCACTGTTAACAGACAAGGACGAAATGCGTGTCAATGCAATTTACTCAGCCGGACA
>JBJMLW010000304.1:0-13339 GCA_045805105.1 Flavisolibacter sp.
GGTACACAGAATTTTGGAAATCCATTTTCATATGTTGCTAATAATTATCCAAAGTACCGCGACAGGAGCGGGCGTATTGAATCAACAGAATTCCGTATCAACGAATGCATGCAAAGAAGCATGAATGGGAAACCACTGGATAGCCTGAGCACGGAGATGAGGGCTTTTGTTGCTTATGTAAAATGGGTTGGCAACAACGTACCAAAAGGTATCAGGCCAAAGGGTGCAGGACCAGGAAAACTTCCCATCCTTGATCGCGCTGCCGATCCGGAAAGAGGAAAGTTAGTTTATACGGCACATTGCAACCGGTGTCATGGCGATAATGGACAGGGTATTTTCAACCAGGATTCTACAGCATACCTGTATCCGCCCTTGTGGGGAGATCATAGTTTCAATGTAAGTGCAGGGTTACTAAGGTTATCAGGCCTTTCAGCATTTATCAGAAATAACATGCCGTTTGGGGTCACATACCGTAAGCCTGAATTAACAGAAGAAGAGGCATGGGATGTAGCGGCTTACATCAGTTCAAAGCCACGGCCACAAATATTTTTCAGTTATGACTGGAAAGATTTGAAAAAGAAACCTTTTGATTATCCTTTCGGGCCTTACACTGATAATTTTTCAGAACAACAACACCGGTACGGACCATTTACAATTATGCTGAAAGAGAAGTGAGCTGCGAGTGGTGAGCTGAGAGCTGCGAGACGTTACCGGGATTATTTCAAATAAAAAGTCCACAGTGAAAAACTTTTCACTATGGACTATTTTTTATTTCTGATGCAATAAGTTTCGAAACTCGTAGCTCGTGGCTCGCAGCTTCCTAACCTGCAAAACAATATGCACATCCGTGTTCCTGTGCACGGCCTACAGCCCAAACACCTGAAGGAACAACCTGTATACCCGGAAGAAGTCCTGCCATCCAGTCTTTCTTCACTTCTGCTGCATCCATTCCCCGCCCCTGTGCAACGGCCGCACTGAAGACGGTGAGTGCTACATTACAAACGCAGAACATTACACCGCTTTCCTGCAATTCATTAATTCCGATAGCAACATTTCCAATTCCCGGAATTTTGAAATCACCCACTGCAGGTTTCCAGAATGCATTCCGTACTGCAGTGGCTTTTGTTGCATCATCATTTACTTTAAATACTTCACCCAGCTGGTATTTTGTCCATACCTGGTCATTCATCGCAAAAGGAATGGCATTATGACGAAGTATAACAACAGCTGTAGAATCTTTTTCAGGGGTACCAGTCATTGCATTGGTCATTAAAAAAACACGTGGCCATGCAAATGGGAAAACACCTTTGGGTTCAGTAGCATCAAAAACAATCCGGTGTTTTCCTTTGATTTTTTTGAACCATGCATCGGCATCATCATCACCCGGAAGATGCGTTTCTTTAGCGATGCTTTGAAGAGGCGAAGCCAATCCTGCAAGACTCAAGGTGGCAGCACCTGTTGCAATCGTTCCAATAAAGGAGCGGCGGTCGGTAGTCAGGTCATTGCTTTCCATATTTGTAGTTTTAGTTGAACGGTGAATTGTCAATTAAAAGCTACGAATTCTGCAAACGCTGCTGAAATTATTTTTTTGCAACGTGTAAGGAAGGGGTATTGAGGTATTGGGAATTCGGGATGCGGAGTGTCTTACTGTATTAAATTTTCTTCATGAAGATATTTGCCAAACTATGTACTTCACGTTGTACCAGCAAACAATAATAACGCTTACCCGAATTCCCAATCCCTAATTCCTAATCCCTTCTCTCCCTACCTTTGCGCCCGATGAAATCTACCATGAGAAACACATCCTCCAATGCAGTGGCTACGTGGATCATGATTGGTGTGGGAATGCTCATTGTCCAGGTGATACTTGGTGGTATTACCAGGTTAACAGGATCAGGACTTTCCATTACAGAATGGGACATCATTACTGGCGCACTTCCACCTTTAAATCCTCAGCAATGGCTGGATGAATTTCATAAGTACCAGCAGACACCACAATATAAATTCCTGAATGCCGATTTCACGCTGAATGATTTCAAATCGATTTTTTTCTGGGAATGGCTGCATCGCTTCTGGGGACGGCTCATTGCTATTGCCTTTGCCATTCCTTTCGTGATTTTTCTTTTACAGCGGCGGTTCAGAACAGAAATGATCAAACCATTGCTGATTCTTTTTCTGCTCGGTGCACTCCAGGGCCTTGTTGGATGGATAATGGTTGCAAGCGGTTTAACAGGCGATGCGATTTATGTGAAGCCGGCAAAACTTGCCCTGCATTTTGTACTTGCATGCATCCTTATCAGTTATGCATTCTGGTTCGGGCTTCAGCTGATGATAAAAGATGACCAGAGGTTTTCTAACAAACCCCTGAAAAATTTTACCTGGCTTCTATTAATTGTATTGATCTTTCAACTGGTTGCAGGGGCTCTGATGGCAGGCTATAAAGCAGCACCTGCAGCCCCCACATGGCCTGATATCAATGGAGAAATTTTTCCACCACTTCACGGTCCCGCCGGACAGGGCATCCTGGAAAACCCTATAGGTATTCATTTCATTCACCGGACGGTTGCATATATAGTTTTTATTCTTGTTCTGATCTGGACCTTCATCTCATATAAAAGAAAAAGTACAAATGCTTTTGCCATAGCAAGATTTCTGCCTTTACTGATGGCGTGTCTGCAGGTGGCCCTTGGAATTGCCACTGTGCTCTCAAGTGCCCGGATCCGCCCCGCAAAATGGAATGAATTTGAATGGCTGGCCGCCTTTCACCAGCTGGTAGCCATTTTTCTTTTACTTTCCCTTGTTGCGGCCCTTTTTATTTTACACGGCAATAATCTCTTAAATCGTCGTGGTTCACTTGAACCTAAGCCGATTAAGTAGTACATTAGATTTGAATGAAAACACCAGCATCCTTAGGAACCTATTTAAGAGGAATATTTTATTCGTTACCCGTTCAACTCATTTTTCTTCACTTCAGGAAATACCAGATCCTGCTTGCTTTTTGGCTGATGATGTTCAGCGTTGTCAATAGCGGTTTCATGAAGAGCTATGGTGCCGATGCCCTTTTTCTGGCACCGGAATACCTGGGTAATACAAATTCTCTGAGTACAGCCATCATGGGTATGTCAATAGGTGTATATATCATGTGCTGGAATATCACCACTTTTATTCTATTCAGTCGTCACTTTACTTTTCTTGCAGCAACACAATTTCCCTTCCTGAAATATTGTATAAACAACAGTGTCATACCCATATTTTTTCTCATATTTTACCTCATAAAAGCTTACGAGTTCCTGCACTACAAGGAACTCATTTCAAACGTGGAAATTATTTTTCTTACGGTAGGCTTTATGGCGGGTCTGATGCTGATCCTGGCTATATCGTTCTTTTATTTTTTTCGTGCAGACCGAACCATTTTCAGAAAATTACAGCCGGCATTCAACAGCGCGAAAAATGTAATCTCCCACTTTCAGCCGGAGCCGCATCCTGCTTCGATAAAATCGCTGATTTATTCTGAGTGGTTTCTTGATTCTTTTTTCAAAATCAGGAAATGCCGCGATGTGTCGCACTACTCCCGCGACCTCATGGAAAAGATTTTCAAACGTCACCACTTTGCTGCTGTTGTGAGTTTGCTGATCTCATACCTGTTTCTTATCATCATTGGCTTTTTTCTTGATCATAAATTCTTCCAGCTGCCTGCCGGTGCCAGTATTGCTTTATTACTCGCTATCCTGATTGGCGTATGTGGTGCCATTGTATATTTTTTTCAGAGCTGGAGTGTGCCGGCGTTTCTCATTTTTGTTCTGCTATTGAATTTCTTTTACAGGATCAATGTGATTGACCCCCGTAACAAGGCTTATGGACTTAATTATTCCAACAAGGTTCAGCAACCCGAATATTCTTTGCAATCACTCGAATCACTTAGTAATGCAGATTCCAGCAACATGGATAAAAAGAACATGGCGGGAATACTTGACAAATGGAAGCAGAAACAGGACAGTGACAAACCTTTGCTGGTTGTAATGACAACAAGCGGAGGAGGCACGCGTAGCGCAACATTTACAATGGATGTTCTTCAGCGGCTCGACAGCCTGACCAACGGGAAGATCATGAACAAAACCTTTCTCATTACTGGTGCTTCAGGGGGAATGATCGGCGCTTCTTACTTCAGGGAACTTTACCGGGAAAAGCTGAAGAATCCTGAAATGAATATCAGGTCGCAACGCTATGTTGATGATATTGCAGATGACCTTCTCAATCCAACCTTTACTTCATTTATTGCACGGGATCTGTTTGCACCGGAACAGAAGTTCAACGTAGGACCTTATACATACCTGCGTGACAGGGGATATGCTTTTGAATCAGCACTTGATGACAATACGAATGGTGCATTGAATAAACGGCTTAAGGATTATGTGGCAGAAGAATCTTCTGCAAATATTCCATTGATGTTCTATCACACAGTAGTTACACGTGATGGAAAGATGATGATCATCAGTACGCAGCATCTGAGGTTTATGATGCAGCCGCCAACAGATTCAACCGACAAACTTACCACACCAGATGCGATAGACTATACATCCTTCTTTTCAAAACAGGATCCTTTCAACCTGCGTATGCTTACTGTTCTAAGGATGAATGCCACATTTCCTGTTGTGCTTCCCAATGTATGGATGCCATCAAAACCGGTTATTGATGTAATGGATGGCGGACTAAGAGACAATTATGGCGTAGAAAATTCTTTACGTTTCCTGGCACATATGCAGAACTGGATTGAAGAAAACACCAGTGGTGTTCTGATCATACAGATCCGCGACCGTATGGATGGCGGATGGGAAAACCCGTATGAATATGATGACCTCACAGGTAATCTTACAAAGCCATTCTTTTTATTGCAGCATAACTGGTATAAAATGATGGATTATTTCCAGAGTGATATGGAAAATTATTTCGTGAACAACAGTGGCTATCCCATACACAAACTTACTTTCCAGTATATTCCAAATAAAGAAGAAAACAAGGCAGCGCTGAGTTTCCATTTATCAGAAAGGGAGAAAAGAGACATTCAAAGTTCACTCAACTCACAACACAACCAGCAGAATTTTAACCGTGTTCTCGAGCTGCTGAATACGCCGGGTAAATTAGCCGGAAACAATTCTTCTGTATCCGGATACTAAGGTCTTTTTCAGTTTCAACAGGATCACCATCAATATGCATTGGTGCCTGGCCGGGATTACTGATGGATAACTCGTCTGTCTGGAAATAAAGAACTTCAGCTTTTTCATCCATATACTCGAACTGTTTCGGTTTGTGGTAACCTGTTACCTGGTTCAATGCCTGGAGAAGCACACTGAATTTATTCTGCTTGGTCATTACAACAATATCCAGCACACCGTCATTCAAACTGGCTGCAGGTGCAATGGTAAAGTTGTTTCCAAACTGATTGCTGTTGGCGATACTGATAAAAAATGCGTCTGTTGAAATTTTTTTACCACTTGTTGTTACAACAAAAGGATAAGCGCTGGCTGTAAAAAAATTGGAAACTGTTTTCCGGATATAGGTTGCCAGTCCCCGCCGGGGATGATTAGCAAAATCATGTGCAACCTGTGCATCAAGGCCAAGACCGCAAAGCATACAGGCAAACGTATCATTCACCATAAACCCATCTGTCCATTGTGGCTTTCCTGTGAAAATGACGTCAAGTGCTTTTGCAGGTTCTTTAGGAATTCCGGCGCTGAAAGCAAGGCCATTACCTGAACCAACCGGAATGATACCAAATGGAATACGGAGTGGCCGGAGACTATTGACCGCCTGGTTCACCGTACCATCGCCACCTGCTATGATAATGTCGGTAAAATTTTCTTCCTTGATGAGTTTAAGAAGAAAAGAATAATCTCCGCTTTCAACTGAAGGATAAATAGCATACTCAAACCCCGCACGCTGCGTCTCCGATTCAATAATCATCCTGACGGTTTTCTTGTCTTTCGTACCCGACACCGGATTCACCAGGTAAAGCAGCTTTTTCATGTATGTTAAATGTTGAATGCTAAATGTTATATAAATCCTTCAGTTAACATTCACTATTGGCTATTGACCAAAGTACATAAATGTACCCTTCGCACCCTCACTGTTTGTTTAAGTTTTGGATCGGTGGGAAGTGACCATGTATACACTTTCAGTGTTTTTGATTTTTCAAAAAGAGAAGAAAGAACAGAGTTTTTCATTTTGATTTTATTGCCCGTCTGTTTGTACAGTTCACCATCCTGATCATTGTAAATAGTAATGAAGCGTTGCCAGCCTTTCTTTTTTTCACCTTCAGAATATGAAATGATAAAATCCTTTTTCTTCTGGAGTGATGATGCGGATATTTTAATCACATTCTTCTCGCTATTTTCTTCGGAAGTTTTCAGAACTACTTTGTCGTTGAGCTGAACCTTCCAGCTATCCTGTGCAGACATGGTGAAAGGAATTAAAGCAAAGAGGAAAAGAAAAAAATTCTTCATGATCAAATGTACCCAAATATTCTGCCGGCAACTGTTTGTAAATTGCCAATATGGATCAGCAGACAGGTAAATACATTATCATCATCGGGAGCGTGATCATTGTATTAGGTCTCCTGATTTATTTTTTCCACAACCATATGTCATGGATTGGCAGGCTTCCGGGTGACATCAGGGTAGAAAGAGAAAACTTCAGATTTTACTTTCCCCTAACAACGATGATACTTTTAAGTATTGTGGTTACACTTATTCTTTATGTTATCAGGAAATTCTTATGAAACAAATATTAATTGAGCTTGCATAATCCTGAATCTTTTTCCAATTTGGGTAAATGGTAATAGAAATATAAACCTTTCGTTTTAGTCGTTTCCCGGCGTGATTTGACTTACCTTTGCGCACCCAAATACGGCTATGAGCCACGAGTTACGAGCTACAAGACCATCGCCCGAACCTCACGATTCATAGCACGCAGCTTTAAAAATTATGGAAATAAGAAACATAGCCATCATTGCCCACGTTGACCACGGAAAAACAACCCTGGTAGACAAGATTTTACATGCCACAAAGGTTTTCCGCGATAACCAGGAAACCGGCGAGCTCATCATGGACAGTAATGACCTTGAAAGAGAGCGTGGTATCACCATTTTCAGCAAAAATGCTGCGGTGGTTTATAAAGGATATAAGATAAATGTGATCGATACGCCCGGCCACGCCGATTTCGGTGGGGAGGTAGAAAGAGTTTTAAAAATGGCAGATGGCGTTATCCTTCTGGTGGATGCATTTGAAGGACCCATGCCACAAACAAGATTTGTTCTTCAGAAGGCGCTTCATCTTAACCTCAAACCAATTGTGGTGATCAATAAGGTTGACAAACCAAATTGTCGCCCTGATGAAGTTCACGATGCCGTATTTGAATTGTTCTTCAACCTCGACGCTACTGAAGAGCAGCTTGATTTTCCAACTTATTATGGTTCCGGCAAGAATGGCTGGTTCAATGATAGCATTACTCAAAGTGAAGACATTACTCCTCTTCTCGATGGTATCATTAAACATGTACCACCTCCTTCAGTTTCAGAAGGTACACTGCAGATGCAGATCACATCACTCGATTATTCTTCATTCCTTGGCAGGATTGCCATAGGAAAAGTTGCCCGTGGTGTTATCAAAGAAAACCAGATCATTTCCCTGATGAAAGCCGATGGTACCATCAAAAAAACAAGAGTACGCGAACTGTACGTGTTTGAAGGAATGGGAAAAAAGAAAGTAACTGAAGTAATTGCTGGTGATCTTTGTGCAGTAGTTGGAATTGAAGATTTTAATATCGGTGATACCATTGCAGACAGCGAAAACCCCGAAGCACTACCGGTAATCAGTGTTGATGAACCAACAATGAACATGCTGTTCGGCATCAACAACTCTCCGTTTTTTGGAAAGGATGGAAAATTTGTTACATCACGTCACCTGCGCGACAGGCTGATGAAAGAAACAGAAAAAAATCTCGCACTTCGTGTAGAAGATACAGACAGTGCTGACAGCTTCATGGTATATGGTCGTGGTATTCTTCATTTGGGAATCCTGATTGAAACTATGCGGCGTGAAGGATATGAGCTCACCATCGGACAACCGCAGGTAATTACAAAAATGATTGATGGTGTAAAATGCGAACCATATGAAACTCTTGTTGTAGATGTACCACAGGAATATGCTTCCAAAGTAATTGACCTTGTTACACGTCGCAAAGGTGAACTGCACGTGATGGAAACCAAAGGTGATATGCAGCATCTTGAATTTGACATTCCTTCCAGGGGTCTTATCGGATTGCGCAGCAACATGCTTACCAATACAGCTGGTGAAGCTGTTATGGCACACAGGTTCACGCAATACAGGCCATGGAAAGGAGCGATTCCCGGCCGGAATAACGGCGTGCTTCTGTCAAAGACTACAGAAAAAACTACAGGATATTCCATTGATAAACTCCAGGACCGCGGAACATTTTTCGTTGACCCGGGAGAAGATGTTTATGCAGGACAGATCATCGCGGAACACATCAAGCCAGGGGATCTTGTTGTAAATGCAACTGAACCCAAGAAACTCACCAACCATCGCGCCAGCGGTAGTGATGATGCTTCGCGCATTGCTCCTAAAACTCTAATGACACTGGAAGAATGTATGGAATATATTCAGCAGGATGAATGCATTGAGGTAACACCGAACAAGATCCGTATGCGTAAGGTGATCCTTGATGAAGATGAAAGAAAGAAACAACAGAAGAAGATCGGGGCAGAAGCAGCGTAACAATGCTGCGAGCTAAGAGCTTCGAGCTCCTGGCATTCAGTCTAAAGCTTTTCTGTATTAATGAATGTTGCAGGTGTTGAAGCTTTGAGCTCGTAGCTCGCAGCTATTCTACTATCATTCTTGCAACCTTCCCTTCTACACTCACCTGGTAAATTCCATTGCGCAACGATGATACATCAATATTGTACAGATTACCGCTTGCGGTAATTTTTTTTGTTAGCACCAGCTTTCCAAGCACATCATAAATATGTACAAGCTGGTTTTCGCGGAATGGATATACCAGGTTAACAGAAGTTGATGCGGGATTGGGAAAAATGATAAGCCGGCTATTCAAATTACGTATCCTTAGTCCACGTATCATCGAATATGCGGAATGACCATTGCTTTCTTCCACCATCAGCCTGTATTGATATGAACCCGGCAGCAACTTATTGTCAGTTGATGAAAACTTTTTCTGCATACCAGATGCGGGAATAATATTGATATTCTCCCAGCCTGAACCATCTTTTCTTCTCTGAACTGTAAATGAATTCAATTCCGATACATTTTCTATTTCCCAGTCCAGTTCTGCATCTCCGTTGTTCTCATTAACCGTAAAACTGGTTAGTTGAACCGGAAGAACAACTTCACAGTAGGAGGAAATCGTTGACGATTGCATGTAGGTATAATCGGGAACAACTATGCCTGGAGATCCGGCTGCTGCAGCTACGAGTGGTGCACAGTTCAAATAAAATTGTTTCACACCTTTAGGTCCGCCATTAACGTTGATTGTTCCTGCTGGCAATGAAGATTTCAAATAAACGATACCTCCGCCACCTCCTCCTCCTTCACCATAACACTTCTGCGATGTGTTGTCATCGCTTTCTGTACCACCTATGGCGCCTGCAGCTTCTGCATTTATACCACCAACAAAATTATTTACATCGAATATGATTGTTCCACCACCACCTCCTCCGGAAGCGCCGTCACCGGTGGTGTTTCCCCCTTTGACTCCATTAGCAAGAATTTTATATCCATTTGTATAGATTGTATTTGCCTGAATAAAAATAATTCCGCCGCCTCTTCCTCCGCCTGATGATGGCAACCCTGAATTTGCATGTCCTGCACCACCACCTCCCCCCATAAAAATCCGCTGTCCATTATTAGTGCTCAATGCATAGCCTCCAATACCCGGATTGGCTACTGAACAACCAGATGCACTTGAATTACCGCCACCAATTCCCCCCGCTCCGATATTTGATCCACCACCACCACCATTGTTATGATTGTTTCCTCCGCCACCACCATTGGCAATAGCTCCTCTTCCTCCTGAAAAACTTATCGCCAGGTCTGCAGCGGATTCACCTTTCCATGCACCGCTTTGAGGAGTGAGTGAAGTTGCATTATAAAAAAATCCTGCAGGTGCCGTAAGGTTGCTGCATGTTGTATTGCTGGTAGCATACAATCCACCTTTATAACCAGCTCCTATTGCTGAAACGGGGCCACTTAATATAAGGTTGTCGTATACTGTAAATGCAAGAACGCCACCCTTACCTGAAGTACTATCCCAGGGTGCCGCTTTCAACGAATCTGTAACTATTGCGGATTCATATTGAGGTATCCGTACGAGTTGCACCTTGTCGGAAACAGTATATGATTGAAGCAGTGTCTGGTAAAGGAAAACAGAATCCATTTTAATCCAGCAAACCGTTCCGATTTCATATTTCCCCGCATTGTTCATGTTCGTTGCAGAACCAAATGCACTCGAATTAGTTGAATTAACAGTAATTCCCTTCATCTGAACGATCATGATCCTGTCGTTATAACTTAACCCTGCAGGGTTATCTACAAGGATGCAGCTTTTCTCAGGAACAATCTTCACTACCCGATAATAGTTGTTGATAATACCGCTGATCTGCGTCTGGCTTTTGGCTAACGTGGTTTGAATAATAAGGAAGAGTATCACAGAATATTGGCGCATGTGAGGACTTACCTATGTAAAATACAAATCATGTTCATCAGGGTCAACGTATAAACCCGATGAAAATATTCAGAAATTACTGTCGCATTTTTCAAAAAAAGGGAGGCTGGAATCGTATTATCCTGGCAGGTTTAACACGTAGTGAATGGGAAGCTATGTACCTTTGGCCTGATGAAAAAAAGGTATCTCATCCTTCTGTTTCTTCTTCTTATTTCTGCTGATGTGCTCTTTGCACAGTGCTCCATCTGTACAAGAACTGTACAGCAAATGGGTGAAAAACCTGCGCGCGGTTTGAATACAGGCATTATCTACCTGGCCTTTACACCTTTGATACTTTTTGCTGTAATTACATGGCAATGGTTGAAAAGAAACAGGGGAACCGATGTTTGATCTGTGATTTGAAGATCTCTGATTTTTGATCTGTTATGATTTAGACAGATAGAATGCAGCCGTATCACTTGTACCATTCTTATTCATCCTGCTGATTTGCTTCTTAAAATCTCTTATCCGGGTTTTTGTAAATCCTGATTGACTGCGGTTCTTCCCATAGGATCTTTCATCTGTAAGAGGGATATCGTTTTTGTACTGTTCACTTGCCCAGAAAGATGAAGCATCCGCGTCGTACTCCACATGATCAATTTTTAATGAGGCTGATCCGGAAATGATCTTCATACTTTCCGTAGTGTGTATATAAAAATGCCTGGGTGCATCAAGAGAAACCAGGTCCGTTTTATAAATAGACATCAGCTGTTCGCTTACAACCGGGATTCTTACAAGCATTTTCCCATCTTGATGTAACATCCTTTCACATTTTTTCAGCACTTCTTTCTCAAATTCCATATGTTCAAAGCTGTGATGCATCATAATGCAATCATATTTATTGGATTCATCCATTTGCAATGGATCTTTTTTGTATACATGAAACGTATCTGAATAGGTATAGTCCTGTTTGATGAACGGGTCAACACCAGTGAGATTAGTAAATCCAATTTGATACATTCTCTTTAAAGTGAGCCCGGTACCGCAACCAATATCTAGAACCCTATGATGCTTTTTTAATTGCATCGTCCGGATCCAGTGATATACCCGGGGTGGGATATATCTCATGGAAAAAATCCGCCCCATAATATTTTTGTCATTTCCGGTGAGATAGTCTGCCTGGTGCTTTTTAAAAAATCCCAGATCCGCTGAAAGGAATTCCTTTCCTTCCTCGCTGTCAAAAGAATAATAGTCCGATGGATAATACCGCGCCATGTCATTCGGAATATCTGAGATCTGGATGCACCCGCACGATACGCATATGATATACTGGAATCTTTCCCTCAGACCGTGCTGCATTTCCCTTACCGACATTGTTTTATTTCCTATGCTATTTCCACATATCCTGCAATTCATTGTTCAAAATTATTATTATTACAGAGACATCGATCTGCTTGATTCCATAGATGGAACGATGAACTGCTCCTATCTTCGCGCAGGCAAATCACATTCATGCAGCAAGGCATCTCAGTTGTTATTCCCAATTTCAATGGCATCATGCTCTTACCAGAAATTTTGCCTGCAGTTTACAAAGCACTGGAAAATATCGCACTTGATTATGAAATTATTGTTGCTGATGACTGTTCAACTGATGGATCTGTCAACTTCCTGAAAGAAAAATTCCCTACTGTGAATGTGCTGGTTAATGAAAAAAACAGTGGGTTTTCCATATCCGCCAACAAGGGCATCCGCACAGCCAAACATGATCTTGTTCTTTTATTAAACAGTGATGTAAAACTTGAAAGCGACTATTTCACTCATCTTCTTCCATATTTCGATAATCCTGAAATATTCGGTGTTATGGGAAGAATCGTCGGATGGGATGATGACAATCTGCAGGATGGCGCCAAGTATCCCTCCTTTCATCATGCCAAAATCAAAACATCAGGAAATTATATCCTTGAAAACAAATCCGAAATGTGCGGAGGCTTGCTCACCATCTATCTTTCCGGAGCGAATGCATTATTTGACAGGAAAAAATTTTTACAACTCGATGGCTTCAATGAAATCTTCTCCCCGTTTTATGTAGAGGACTATGAACTTTCGCTTCGCGCGTGGCGAATGGGTTACCGCTGCATGTATGAATATCGTGCTGTTTGCCGTCACAAGGTATCAACCACCATTACAACAGGCAACAGGAAATCTTTTATCCGGATGATCTATAACAGGAATAAATGGTTTCTTCATGCCATTCATCTTGGCCGGGTGCGAAGAATAACATGGATGATTCAGCTGATCCCAGAAATCTTTTTCCAGTCACTGATGATGAAGGGCTATTACATGAAAGCCTTTTTACTATTTATAAAAGCACACAAACATATCAGGAGGTCAAGACGTAATTTTGAGAAACAGGCAGGAGAACGCATCCGTTCTGTGGATGATGTTGTGAAAACGATCCTTGCGTCTGTAAAAGATAAAAAGCTCATCTTTTTCAGGTGAGCCCAGGTGATAAGAGATACAATCATTTGAAAAATGTTCAATAAACAATGCTCAATTTTCAATGTTCAGGTTAATCCGATCATTATATAACTGTTTGGTTTTTGTCGCA
>JBJMLW010000305.1:0-3831 GCA_045805105.1 Flavisolibacter sp.
TCCCTTTGTCAACGTAGCATTCGCGGCAGCGAGCACTCTCTTTGGACAATCCCGACGAAGAAAGGATTGGCGAGACAAACAATAAAATAATTGCCCTCGAGCCAAACAAAAAAAGTACAAGACTTTGACCTCTTCTATTTCCCCAACCAGGTTTTAAAATCACTCACTTTCTCCCTGCTTACGATTGCTTCTTTATCGGTTTCCGGCTTCAGATGAAGCAACAACCGGTTCCCAAAATAATCATGTATTTGAGAAACACTATCTACTGAAATATAGAATGACCGGCTGATGCGGAAATATTTATCAGGGTCCAGCATTTCATTTAATTCATCCATGGTATAGTCCACAACGAATTTCCGGTTGTCGGATGTTTTAAAAAAGTTCAAACGGCCATCACTGAAGAAGTAAGCAATTTCTTCTACATCAACGGAAACTAATTTTTGTCCATGCTTTACTAAAAAGCGTTTACGGTATTCCTTGGTTTGTAATTTCTGCTGTAGTTCCTTTACCAATGCATCAATGCTGATAGAGGACGGCTCCTTACTGGCCGTATACATTTTTTTCATTTCCCTGTATTTTTCCAGAGCTGCATTCAGATCTTCTTTCTGTACAGGCTTTAACAAATAATCCACGCTGTTAACCTTGAATGCCTTCAATGCATATTCATCGTAAGAAGTGATAAAGATCACGGGGCTTTTTACCTGTATATGATTGAATATCTCAAAGCTTTGACCATCCGCTAATTCAATGTCCATTAAAATAAGATCAGGGGAAGGATTATTTTCCAGCCAGCTTACGGTGCCCTTGATACTGTCTGCCTCACCAACTACGTTGGCCGATTCATCGATGCTGAATAAGGTTTTCTTTAATTTTTTTACGGCAAGGTCTTCGTCCTCTACAATTAAAATATTCATGTCAACTGTTTTTTAATTCTAATGAAATGATTTCTTCATTGGCTGTTCTGTTCCATATCAGAGGCAGCACCACGCTAAAGGTTTTTTTATCTTTCAACACCTGGAAGCCCGTGTAATTCAGTAGTTCATACTTTGCTTTTATATTGTCGTGGCCAACATTATTGGAAGGAACTTTAGCAGTTCGTAATTGCAGGTTATTGCTTACGACAAGCTTGTTGCCGGGCGTTGTGAAAATATCAATCATCAGCGGTTTGTTTTTTGAAAGCACGTTGTGCTTTACCGCGTTTTCAATCAGCATTTGCAAAGTGAGTGAAGGCAAAAGGTACTGATCATATTTCTTATCAGTTTCAATAGAAAGCTGTACGGCTTCTCCATGCCTTGTTTTTAAAAGGCGGTAATACGATTCAATAAACCGGATCTCCGTTTGCAAACTGCTTAAGCCGTCTTCGTTATTGCGAAGCAGGTAACGATACACTTTGCTCAATTCATCCAGAAAAATTTCCGCCTGTTTTTTATCCTCTGCAATCAGGGAAGAAAGGGTATTAAAGCAATTGAATAAGAAATGAGGATTGACCTGGCTTTTCAGCGTTTCAAATTCCTGCTGAATGGTGAGTTGTTGTAGCTTTTCTTTTTCAGCCAGACTGTCTTTCCACTGCCTGAAAATATAATCGGCTTCCCACATGGTAGTTGCCACCATTGTAAGGGCAACACCGCTATACAATGCAAACATCAATTGAGTTTTGTTTAACTGATATCCGAGGAAATGAACTTCAGCATACGAATAGAAAAGCAAGATCCAGGTAAAAGAGATCAAACAGATGTGGGCTGCAGCTAAAACGATGAGACGCAGACTCGTTTGTCTGATATTGGGAAATACAATTCTTAGCCAATGCATTACCAATATATGCAAATACCAGGAGCAAAATCCTTCTGCAAAAATCAATGGAAAAGAAAACAGCCAGATCTTTTCATCCTGCCACTGCCTTGGTCCAAACAACAATTGATTCAGCAGCACACAAAGCATGGGCATTATCGTAAAAAACGATATCCATTCAAGCTTTGTTGGTTTCATCCATGTTTTCATACTACATTCAATTCTTTCGGGGCAATTACAGGTAAGAGTATGGACCGGTGACTATCGGTTTCTTCAATTATAATTTCACATCTGCACAGGAGCCGGTATTTATTATTGATATTTTCTTCGATCTCCGAATTGGCATTGGCATTGTTGATTTTGGGCTGAACGGAATTGACGATTTCCAAACCATAAACTGTATCCCTGATCCATACTTTTAAAGGCGTGGAACGGCTTATGGTATTTTGATTCATTGCATTTTCAAAGATCATTTGTAAGGTTAAGGGTGGAATCTGCTGCTCCCTGCTTTCCGGTGAAATATCAATATCCAATTCCAATCCTTCTTCATGCCGTGCTTTCAGTAAAAAATAATATGACTTAATGAAACCAATCTCTGTTTCCAGGGAAACCAATTTCTCTTCATTATTGCGAAGCAGGTAGCGGTACACCTTGCTCATGTGGTCCAGAAACTCTTCGGCTGTTTCTCCATCTTCCTGAATAAGACTGGAAAGACTATTCAAACTATTAAAAAGAAAATGGGGATTCATCTGGCTCTTCAGTCCAAGCAACTGGCTGTGCATGTATTCTTTCTTCAATTGCTCGTTTTCGGTAATCGTGATCTTGAATTTTTCAAACCGGTAAATGCCTTCATTTAAAAAAGTAAGAAAAGTATTTACGGTGATCATTGTTATATAGCCCTTGGTAAAATCATTTTCAATGTATTCATAACCGTAAAAATGAATATAGTCGTAAGCCAGCAGAAGCACAGAAATATATACAGCCGACATGAGAAAGAAAACACTCAGGCAAATGATCAACCGTTTAAAAAGTTGTTGGTCGTGTGGGAAGCGGGTGCGAAGAGCGATGGCTACGAAACCATAGGTTAAAAACCCACCGCCCAAAAACAGAAAACTGGTAAGGGTAGTGAGCCCAAATTGTCCTGCAGAATTAAAATAAGAATGACCATACAGAAAATAGTTCAGCACAATAGCCATTGGCAGCATGCTGGCCACAAGAACCGTAAAATCCTTGGTATGAAACTTAGGTATTTGCAGCGACCTGGCCATTCATCACAAATTAAACACTTTCACCAGAACCTTATTAACATGGCTCTTCAGGACGCTTAGCCAAACGAATGAATTGTAGAAAAGAGGGTATGAATTGTATGGATGTTTTTTCTAATTGCTGCGATCGAAAATCCCACCCCATTCTTTAAGCTGGTGTTCGGCTTCATGCGAAAGCTGACCAGGCAATAATCGCCAACTCCAATTATTTTCTCCGGAGGAAGGTGTATTCATCCGCGAATTCTCATCGAGGCCCAAAACATCCTGCATAGGCAGGATAACCGTCTTACCTACCGAAGCATAGGCCAATCGGCCCAGCTCTTTGTGAATTTCATTTTCGTTGAAAACTTTTCCAAGGTAGGTACCTATTCTTCTTTTCATTTCATCATCTGTTTCTTTTTTGTACCAGCCTACGGTTGTATTGTTGTCGTGCGTGCCTGTATAAACAATAAAATTTTGTTCATGATGATGATTGATATGTGGCGACTGCGACATATCGCCACCAAAAGCAAACTGTAACACCTTCATGCCCGGTAAATGAAAGGCATCACGCAACTGGTAGACGCTTTCCGTGATCTCGCCAAGGTCCTCTGCAATGAAAGGCAAATAACCCAATTCTTTTTGCATGGTTTCAAAAAAATCTTTTCCCGGACAGGGCTTCCATTGTCCGTTCCGTGCAGTGCTTTCTCCTGCCGGTACTTCCCAGTATTCGTCAAATGCCCTGAAGTGGTCCAGCCGGACAATATCGAACAACTCAATATTTTTTTTCAGCCTGCCA
>JBJMLW010000306.1:0-2061 GCA_045805105.1 Flavisolibacter sp.
GCTCTTCCGATCTGTTACTTTATCAGCGGATTCATTGGAAGAAAAAAAAGTAACCAGTGTTTTTATCAGCAATGACAATTCAGGAAAATGGATTGGCAGCTATCACAGCAACCCTGGTTATTATGAATCTTATAGCATTCGCAGGAAAATCAGGGAAAGTGGTAGTGAAGAATATTTTAAAGAGCAGGCGAAAGAGTTTAATGAAAATATTCAGATTGTAAAACCACACGTAGACTCGCTGGAACATTACGACCTGCCAATTGCAATGCATTATGACCTCGAGTTGAATCCGGAAAAAGCAGACGTACTTTATATCAACCCGCTGTTTAACGAAGCATTGAAAAAGAATCCATTTAAATCTGCAGAACGTTATTACCCTGTAGAAATGCCATATACAAGCGACGAAACATACCTTCTTACCATGGAAGTTCCGCAGGGTTATGTAGTTGACGAATTGCCAAAGCAGGTAATTGCAAAACTTGACGAAGAAGGTCATGGAATGTTTGAATACCGCATCAGTTATTCCGGTTCCACAATCTCAATGAGATGCAGGCTGAAGCTCACCAAAACTTTGTTCCTGCCTGACGAATATGAAACCCTGAGAGAATTTTTTAACCTGGTTGTTACAAAGGAAAATGAGCAGATAGTATTCAAAAAGAAAAAAACATGAGAAATTCTTTAATCAGGATTGTGTTTCTTGTTTGTCTTGGCCAGTCTGCTTTTGCAGGAGACCTGCATTATCCTGTTGCCAGTATCCCGGCAGAACTAATGAAAAAGGCTAATGTTGTTAAAAGAGATGAAGTTGTTTGGGTACAGATTATGGGCCTTGATGAAGCGGTTTATTACAAAAAAACTGTACTGACAATTTTGAATGAATACGGTGACAAGTATGCTTCAATGGTTGTAGGATATGACAAGCTTAGAAAAATTACAGCTTTTGAAGGCGCTTTGTATGACGCATGGGGCAATGTATTGAAAAGGACTAAAAACAAAGACATTACAGATTATAGCAACATTGACGACGGAACTCTGTTTGCTGATAGCAGGATGAAAGCTTTCGATTTTAATTACCATACCTATCCCTACACTGTTGAATTTGTTGTTGAAGTAAAATTGAATACAATTTATAGTCTGCCCGGTTGGATGCCATCTGCGTATTCGGGGTTATCAGTAGAACAAAGCGAATTTAATGTTGAAGCTCCGCAGGATTATAATATTCGTTACAAAACGGTAAATTTTAGCACGGCTCCTGAAATTATCATGCAAAAGAACCGGCGCATACTTTCCTGGAAACTGAAAAATCTGCCAGTAGTAGAAAGACCATTTGCCGCACCATTTTTATCAGAGCTGGTTCCAATGGTTTTGGTGGCACCGTCGGAATTTAAAATGGAAGGTTATAAAGGCGATGCTACAAACTGGAAAGATTTCGGAAGATTTCCTCTTGAACTGAATAAAGACAGGGATAAGCTTCCTGATGAAATTGTACAAAAAGTAAAACAGCTGACTGCTGGTGTAAACGATGAAAAGGAAAAGGTTCGCATTTTATATGGATTTCTTCAGAAAAATACGAGGTACATCAGTGTGCAGCTGGGTATTGGTGGTTTGCAGCCATTTGAAGCATCATATGTTGCGCAGAAAGGATACGGCGATTGTAAAGCCCTTAGTAATTATATGTATAGCCTGCTAAAGGCAGCAGGGATCAAATCGTGTTATACTATTGTAAATGGTGGTTATGATCCTGAAGACAGGCGGATTGTAGATGATTTCCCATCCAACCAGTTCAACCACGTCATCCTTATGGTACCCTTTCAGAAAGACACGATGTGGCTTGAATGTACCAGTCAGACAGATGCGCCAGGATATATGGGAAGTTTTACTGGTAACAGGAAAGCACTTGCCATAACGGACGATGGTGGCCAGGTAGTAAATACACCAACATACGGGATCAGGGAAAACAGGCAGATAAGAAATATAACAGGTACGATTGATGCTTCTGGTTCACTCGACATGAAAGTCAGTACTACATATACCGGAATGCGCCAGGATGTTCTGCAATATTAC
>JBJMLW010000307.1:0-2018 GCA_045805105.1 Flavisolibacter sp.
AAAATTATTTAGTCTTATTTTAGTCTGTTGGCATTTTTAAGGAACATATCAAATTCAGCTGCACCGGATGCAGAACTGGTCGCACTGTATAAGAAAACGAGGGACCTCAATGTGCTGGGTGAACTATTCCAGCGCTATATGGACCTTACGTATGGTGTTTGCCTTAAATACTTAAAACACCCGGAAAATGCACAGGACAGTGTCAGTGCCATCTTTGAAGAACTGGTAGCCAAGCTTCACAAACATGAAGTGGAAAATTTCAGGCCTTGGCTCTATACCCTTGCAAAAAATCATTGCCTGATGCGGCTCCGTTCTGAGAAAAAGCAGACCACTGTTAATTTTGATATAGAGCTTGTGCAATCAGAAGAAAACGTGCATCTGAATGGCAGCCCCGACGGTTCGACCGGTGACAGAGAAGAAGATTTCAGGAACATGGAACAGTGTATGGAACTGTTGCCCCCTGAACAGAAACAGGTGATCGGCATGTTCTACCTCGAGGGGAAATGTTATAATGAAATCAGCCAGGTTACGGGCCTGGAATGGAATAAGGTGCGGAGCTACATCCAGAACGGAAGAAGAAATCTTAAACTATGTATGGAAAACCAGCAGGAAAAACCAATAACGGAAAATGGACCAGTCAGGAAATAAAAAATACAATGTGAACGATATCGAAAGATATCATGCCGGACAAATGTCTGCAGCGGAAATGCATGCACTTGAAAAAGCTGCAATGAATGATCCGTTTCTGGCTGATGCACTGGAAGGTTACAGGTTTACAAAAACTTCGCAGGATGATCTCGACCAGATCAAAAAACGGCTTGCTGAAAAATCCGATAGAAGAAAAGTAGTCCCGCTTTTTTCAAAAACGTGGGTTCAGATAGCGGCTGTAATCCTGGTGCTGGGTGTTGGCGGATGGCTTCTGATTTCCCCCAATCAGACAGATAATCAAAACATCGCCTCGGTACCTGCAGAAAAAATTTTAAGAAAGGCGGACAGTTCGGATGTTGCCAAAGGTGTTGATAAAGTAACAACAACAAATTCTGATACAATCAGCATTGCTGATGATAAAACAATTTCACCTTCACAAGATATTGTGGCTTCAGCAGGACAGAGCCATAAAAATAAAAATCAGCAACTGAATCCTCCGGGATTGACCAGAAAGGAAGAAATTGTTTCAAAAGAAGTGAACCAACAAAACCAGGCAGCAGATTCTTCACTAAAAAAACAATATGCATTCAGTAATGCCGCTCCCGCCTCAAACAATGATGTTGCCCGGCAACCGGCATCAAAAAAAGCTGAAATGTTTTATCGCGATACACAGGCTTCTGACAAAAAAGATGCTAACCAAAAGGTTGCAGGCGTTCGGGTGAATGATACTTTGAAAAACCTGAATGTAACCATGAAACCTATTCCGGAATCTGTTTCAGAAGTGGTTGTTTCTGGTTCACAGGCAAAAACTTCCAGGTCCAAAGAATACAATTATTCCAATGTGGTAGTTGATACCCTTGAACCAACGGGTGGTTGGGTGAAGTACGACGATTATGTAGCCAATAATATCAAAATACCCGAAGAAGTTCAGCAAAAAGAAATCTCGGGTGTTGTTCAGTTGTCATTCGATGTTGACAAAAATGGAGAGGCTACCAATATTAAAGTTGAAAAATCTCTTTGCGACCGCTGCGACCAGGAAGCGATCCGGTTATTGAAAGAGGGACCGAAGTGGACGAAGAAGAAGAATAAGAAAGGAAAACTGACGCTGAGATTTTGATCGTCAATCGTCAATCATCAATCGTGAAACGTGAAACGTGAAACGTGAAACCTGCCTGCCGGCAAGCAGGCCTGAATCGTCAATCATGAAAGGTGAAACTTACTCAGGAATCATCCCTGTATATGACATGTCCGAAGGGTGTTTCAGATCCCGTCTCACGTTTCACGTTTCACGATTCACGTCTCCTCATCTCAATGAAGCAATCAGCTTCTCATTCAGCTTCACATAATCATCATTTGATTGATCTTTCGCC
>JBJMLW010000308.1:0-2269 GCA_045805105.1 Flavisolibacter sp.
CAGGTTCAGATCCTTTGCCTGATGAAACAACGAGAAAAAAAATGGCTGCATTTATCGATGGTCTTTGAAAAATGGATCGGGTCCGAAATATTCAATAAATACCGTTTATCAGGGATTTTTATTTTAAAACTTTCCCTACATCTTTACTCAAATTAAAAATATGAAACAACTGCTTTTTGTATTGGCTTCCGCTTTTGTACTGGTTTCCTGTAATGATTACGGAAAGAAAGTAAAGATCAACGATAACCTTGAAATTTATGTAAAGGGCGATGGTGTTACTCAAAATGATGCACGGAAATTGGGTAACTATTTTGCAGAACTCTCGCGAGATTCTAAGAATCAAAAATCTTTACAGCTATCAAAAGATAGCGGAAAGTATGAAGTAAAAATGGTGGTGGATCAGGAAAGGATGAAGGCTAACGCCGTTACCGACGAAAGTTTTACTGCCTTGAAAACATTGATAGAAACACAGGTATTCAACAACCAGCCTGTTAAGTTTACCATTACTGATGACCATTTCAAAGGTTTGAAGTCGTATTAGGGCGCTTACAAAATAAGTGGTCAGATAAAACCTTTACAGTTGGCAGCGCCGCACTGGCATTTCAGCTTTCCATTGTGATGCGTAGGCCCGTAATTACAGGTTAGTTCTTCATGGGGCAAAATGGACCGTAGCGCATAAAATTCTACATGGTTCCCCAATGTTCTCATGTAGGTATTTGGCTGGCACGAGTGATTGATGAACTTCAATTCGTTGTTATACAGGGAAGCATCAAGTGCTTTCCCGTTCCATAGTTCAACAATGGAAATGCTGTGTTTTGTTTTTGCTTTTTCCCTTGCCGTTTTTTTAGAAATAATTTCCCCGGCCAGTGAACCGATCTTTCGCCTGGCCGGTATTCTATCTTCCGAATACAAACCTTTACCATGTATCCTGCTCTTATCAACTCTTACCTCAAAATATAAGCTGCCTTTTATTGTCATCGGATTCTTTTTTGTACACTACTCAGCGTTGGTCACATTCACATCCTGTCCTTACTTTGCACCAAACGTAAGCAAAGAACAGGAATGCAATTATTTCACCAGGCAAATGAAGCTTATCTACAGCAAAATAAAATCGATACATTCTCTTACAGGAAAAAAACGCTGGTCCTGATCGGGATTTTTTTTCTCACTAAACTCATTCTGGGTTTTGTGTTGGAATTGGGAAATGATGAAGCGTATTATTGGCTATACAGTCAGTACTGGCAATGGAACTATTTTGATCATCCGCCCATGGTAGCACTATGGATCCGCCTTTTTACAGCCAATCTTTCGCTTGAACACTATGAAGGTTTTATAAGGCTAGGAAGTGTTGTGGGCAGTGCCTTGTCCACATGGTTTCTTTATAAAACAGTCAGCTTATTGCATTCTCCAAAAGCAGGCTGGTTCACTGCTGTCTTGTACAATGTTTCTTTTTATTCAGGAGTCACTGCAGGATTGTACATCTTACCGGATGCTCCACAAATGGTTTTCTGGACGGTTGCTCTTTTACTGATCGCGAAAATTACAAAGGATGAAAATCAATGGAGTAACTGGTTGTTGTTTGGTATAGTGGCAGGACTTTGTATCATGAGCAAAATACACGGAGCTTTTTTATGGACCGGACTGGGAGGACATATTTTATTTCAGCAACCTAAATGGTTAAAGAAACCCCAACTCTACATAGCATTTCTGATAACAGTCCTGATCATAAGTCCAATAGTTTTCTGGAATGTACGATATGATTTTGCTACGTTCCGATTTCATAGCAACCGAGTTGATGTGGATGAACTGATTGTTCAATGGAAATATTTCTTTAAGGAACTATTCAGCCAGATCGGCTTTAATAATCCTGTGAATTTTTTTCTTATTCTTTCCGCATTGATATTGCCTGCCTTGCTGCAGGCGCAAAACACATCGTGTTCTCTTTCCGGAACAGTGATGGACTCGGCCGGTGCGGTTATTCCGCAGGCCAAAGTCACAGTGGTTGGCGAAGGCAACGGATTTGTTCGCACTTCCGTTACTAATAATGATGGCTTTTTCAATTATCCGGATCTGACCCCGGCAACCTTTACGTTGACGATCGAAGCTCCCGGTTTCAAAACCTATCACCAAACCGGAATCAGTATTACTTCCTCCGAACAGCGTTCCCTGGCGGAGATCAAATTACAGGTGGGCCAACTCTCTGACGCGGTGACAGTCACCGCCGAAGCCGTTTCGGTGAATCTCGCTTCAGGCGAAAGGTCGGGCACAC
>JBJMLW010000309.1:0-4042 GCA_045805105.1 Flavisolibacter sp.
AATCTGCTGGATGGGTCGTGCCATGGGGAAATCCTGTATCGTCAGTAACGTGAACGAGAACCAGGAGATCAGCAAACCGATAAACGCAAGCACCGAAAGTATATAGCGTTTTTTATTGTCTGCCCAATGCTTGGCTACCAACAATTGAAACCGTTTGAAATTGAAAAATTGGTTCATTCTTTTCTTTTTATGATTGAAACAGTTGGGTGATCTTTTCACTGTTTGAAACAATGGCTTTATACAATAGTTCCAGGTCAAGTTTGCTTTCTTCTTCACCCATATTCGGTGCTACCATCACGTTGCCGACGAGAGATGATTCACTATAAAAAGCTGTTGACAGGTCTTCCTTGTCATAGGCAAACCGGAACGATAATTTTTTCGTGATCGCTTCAACATTTTCGTCAAAGAGAATTTTGCCATCATCGATAATGGTGATGCGGTCAATTAAATTTTCAAGGTCCTTCACCTGGTGTGTGCTAATGATAATGCAACGTTCTTCATCCAGCGCTTCTGCAAGTATTTTCCGGAACTGACTTTTGCTGATAATGTCCAGTCCATTCGTTGGTTCGTCCATCAGCAACACCCTTGCATTGGTAGCGAGAGCAAAGGAGATGAGGACTTTCTTTTTTTGTCCATAGCTCATGTTTTGCAGTGTGCTGTCTGAAGGGATCTCAAAAACCGAGATGTAGTTGGCGAATTTATTGTAGTTGAATCGTGGGTAGAAAGGGGAGTAGTGTTTGATAAAAGCCGGTACCGTGATATCGGGCAGGTAAAACTCTTCAGGCAGCATAAACACATCTTCCAGGAAAACCGGAAGACGATCGAAAGGCGTAAAACCATTCACGTCAATTTTACCCTTCTTCGGTTCTAACAGTCCTGCAATATTGCGAAGCAGACTCGACTTGCCCGTACCATTTTTACCTAACAGTCCATATACATGTCCGGCCTTAAACTGCAGGTTCAATCCATCGAATACCGGCTTTTTCCTATAGGCGAAAGTCAGGTTTTGAATATTGATCATATACCTTTCTGATTTAGTGTACTAGTTCAATAGTACACTACGAAGGTAAGGCATAATTTAAAATCTCCAAATTTTTTTTTAAATCGCTACGCGATGCTAAGGGATAAAGGAGGGAAAGGGAGCTTTGAGCCAGGGAGGCAGGGAGGGACAGAGGTACTCAGGGTTTCAATGATTCTCTCTATCTCAATGGTTAATCTGCATTATAAACTCTCACTCTTTTGTAATATTTTGGCGTGCGAGAACCAAAACAACATGAGAAACCGTACCCTGATTGCATTATTATTATTTTCTATTTCTGCATCAGCACAAAACACACCATCTCCGGGCACACAGCCCGCATATTTTATTTATGCAACCGGTGAACGTTCCGACAACAAGCTTAAGGTAATGCTGATCAGCAGCCATATATTTCTCGGGGAGGATCATGTACTTCCGCAAAGCAATATTGAAGTAGCCCTCAGTCTCGATTTTAACCGCATTGAAGATAAAGTGGAAGAAGATGAAAGATATTTTCCCAACGATTATGATAACATCACCTCTTTCAGAAATGAAGTGCGTGATGTACATGGAACTTCACTCAACTGGAACCTCAACTGGAGGAATTTTGATCAGGTGACCACATCTGATAACAGTTTAACTGCTATGGAAAAGATCCGCACCTCGGTGATTGAAGAATATCGGGTAAAGGGTTATAAAGTGTACCAGGTTGATTTCCGTCCGGATTACCAGGGTGAGAACAGCTCTGGTTATAAATATTATTCCAGCGCATCGTTAAGTTATAAAACCTATAGCATTGAACGTGTGCTGCCACTGTCACCATTATATATACCTTATTACAGGCAGGGTGAAATCAAAAGCATGCTCGCTTCCATCGGCAGTTCACTGGATTCGCATGGAAGTTCCGGTAGTATTGTGATAGAAGACAAAAAAGAAACGCAGAAGAATAATGTAACAGAGAAACAGAAAGAGAAAGAGGAAGATGATCCGGGAAAATGGGAAAGACTCGCGCAGGAGCATATGTGGGAATCTGCTGCCATCGAAACGAGAGCAGATTCGATGTATAAATTGGGAGCGTTGTTTTTTCCATCTGCACTCGAATTGTACCAGCAGGCGTACACACTGTATCCATCACCGCGTGTACAAATGAAGATCGACAATATCAATGGCTACATGGCATTGGGAAAAGCTTTTAACCAGCTCGCAGAAGGCGTTGACAATGGTGTAGCAAAACTGGATCCTGAAAAGAAGACAAGGTTCATGCACATGTCCATCACCTATTCAGGAATGATGGGATCATACAATAAAATAACCAATGCGCAGGACCAGGATCCCATGTCAGCCTTTTTCAGTTTTACCGGTCACCGTACATTTTTCAGTATTGAATTCCGCTTTGGTTATATGGAAACGCCCGTGTATGAATACAATGTTGCCGCTCATGATCTTTTAACGGGCATGTACCTCACTGGAGAAAAAGTTAAGATCCAGCAGCAGGGTGCCGCACTCGGTATGTCGATAGGAATGAATATTCCAATGAAAAACCTGGTAGCCTATGCAATGTATGGTGCTGATGCCATCCTGATCAATGCCGGCAGCGGTATCCGCAGTGAAGGTTATTCATTGGATGAACAGCCCACTTATCCATGGGCAACAAGCAGGTTTACTTTTGGGATGACGTATCATATTCCAAAAACAAATGTGGGATTTGGTGTCCACTATAATCTGAATACAATTCAGGGTGATGATGACGGAGCGAGTAAGGTGCGGAATGATCACAACCCTAATGAGAACTATTATCTGAAAAGCACAACATCAGAAAAATACAAATACAATAATGCCGGCATTTCATTCAGCTGGGGCTTCAACAGGTAATCCAATTTAAATTCAATCCACATGAAAAACATTTTTTTAACTGCTGCTTTGTTTGTAACGGTGATGCTGCAGGCGCAGGACAAACATGAAATCATAAAATCATTTATCACAGACCAGGTTTTGAGTAGTTCCGTACCATTCGCGCATGGAAAAGGGACAAAAGTTTCCAGGATTGAATTTGGAAAAGATGACCAGGTTACTCTTCATTACCTGCCATACAAAAAACCTGAATCTTTTAAGTTGCATGAGTTGTATAAGGAAACCAATTCTTCTTCGGGTGTTGAACTATATGAGGACAATCGATTCATCCAGTTTCACCTGACGGAAGAAAGAACAAGGATCATTTCTTTTGGCAGTTATGCAGTAGCACTAAAAGTGTATGAAGCCTTTCTTCAGTTGCTGTCGCCTGATGTATCTGCAACGGGTAGCCATATGTATTTCATCAGCAAAACAGCGCAGCTGTCTTCATCCAATGAGCAACTGCTAAAAGTTATCCGGTGTACGGATAAAATGGATGCAGGAGACTCAACGATCCGTATCAACAGCAGGGGAGAAGGCTGGGTGGATAAGGATTCGGTTCCCATTGGGCACTGGAAGTTTTATGCAACAAACAATAAAGGAAAGGAATACCTTTTCAAGGAAGGCGAATATATGAAGACAGACAGCAGTGTGTTTATGATTATTGGTGTGGATACCGATGAAGTAAAGCAGCGGTATCATATGAACCTGGATGAATTGAAAAAAGATTACGTTTCCACTGTGCCATTTATGAAGACCCTTGAATGGAAGTATTATCATGATAATGGAAACGAGTGGAAAAAAGTTTTCTATAAGTTCGACCTCGTTCCACTTGAATTGGCAGAAAGCATGGATCCTTCTACTGAAAAAAACTCATTAGTGGTGAAGATGCCTGAAACCTTTGACGAATACATTACCGGTGAGGTTGCAGAATTCAATAAGAAAGGTATTTGTTTTAAAAAGCTGGAGTATGATGAACTGGGGTTCTTAATGACAAAAACATTGATATCTCCAAATGGAAGTGTAACTAGGAAAGAAACTGCAGAAGCATACGGGCCGGTGTTGTTGCCAAATAATAACTAAAAGGTTTGTTTTTTAACCACGGTGGCACAAAGTGAAGGGAGATGCACAGAG
>JBJMLW010000310.1:0-6289 GCA_045805105.1 Flavisolibacter sp.
CGTGAATCGTGAATCGTCTATCGTGAATCGTGAATCGTGAATCGTCAAACGTCAATGTATGTCATTTATATGAGTGTCATGTATCCGGAATAACAACCGGTTATGTTTTATACATACAATCAATGAACTAACGCAATCCCGATGCAATCGGGATTACGTTCCAAAAAATGACCGTTTCGTCGGAATGACAGTTCCGATTCCACATTCACGATTCACGATAGACGATTCACTCTTTCACGTTTCACGTTTGACGTTTACCGTTTCCCATTCAAAAACTCATATCATCTGCACTAGGTCCATAACTTCCCGGAATAGGAATATCCAGAAGCCTCAGGAAAACGCCCAGCTGTGCACGGTGATGGATAATCTGGCTGAAAGCCATCCGCAAAACTTCTGTTTTGGGTGATGTGCTGTATACCTGGCTGCCATTTCGCAATGTCCATGGTTTTTGCAGATCCTCTTCCTTTGCTTTTTTTAAACTTTCCCTTCCTTCTGCGAGCGACTTTTCAAAATATTCCATCAGTTCCTTATTGGTTTTTATGTCTGCGGGTTTATACGGTGATGTAGCAAAATCCAGTTCATCGGTATTAAGTGTCATCGGGATCCATGTTGGAAGTTCTGCAATGTGTGTTGCGAGTCTCTTAATAGTCATGCTTTTCGCATGGGGTTGCCACTCCAGTTTTTCCGTTGGCACACGTTCGAGCATTTTTCGGGTTGTTTTCGATTCCTGTTCCAGTTCCTTTAAAAACATGTTGATGATTGACATAAAAATTGATTATTTATCAAAGGAAAGGTGAATGACTGACAACCCTATGGCAGTTAGTTTTTTTAGCCCAAATAAAAGTTGATTCGTTGATATGTTTCGTTCCGGTAAGTGTATTCGTAGACGTATCAACTTATCAACAACCAGTGTCGACTTACCAATATCATCCAAAATTTAATAAGGTACAGGTATCTGCTTCATGTAGTCGTTCAACAACATGTGGTCTTTTTTCTCGAAGGGCTGGCATGTATCGCGTATTCTGACAATCCTGACCAGTTTAAAATCTCTGTAGTCATTCCGCTTATGACACCATGCAATCAGGTGCCACCCCAATGCATAAAATACAAGGCCTATAGGTTCAGTCATCCGGCTGCTGATCTCATTATTCTTATTCCTGTATTCCAGCTCAATAGTTGTTTTTGATGCGATGGCTTTCTGCAACACAGACAGGTATTCAAAATCATAATTGAAACATGCCGGAACCTGGAGCCGTATATTTTCATTGAGTGATTCCAGACCTTCCCTCTGGGGAGGTCTTAAAACTGATTTGATCTTATTCAGTGCGCTGGAATAATGGATGCGTATAGATTTGTCGGCGAAGCCCTGCACCAAAGTATCCATTAAAAGAAGAGCATTCGCTTCTTCGGTGGAAAATGAAACCGGCGGAATAAAAAATCCCTGTACAATAAAATATCCTTTACCAGTTTCAAAGCTTACCGGTATTCCCTGTTCGCAGAGCGCTTTGATATCGCGGTAAACAGTTCGTACACTGATTTCAAACCTGTCAGAAATTTTTTCAGCAGTTACATACTTCCTCGATTGTAAAAGGGTTACCATCCCCAGAAGGCGATCGATGCGGTTCATGAAGATAAAGATAGTCGTCAGTCGTCAGACCCCAGTTGGCAGACGGTCGTTTATTTCTATGTTGTTCTTCTTTGCATTGTCTGTAAGTTGACTGGTTGATACGTCTATGCCTTATTATGCACTTCAATTACCTATCAACGTATCAACCTACCAGCTATGATTGTGGCAACTCCACCGTATTCGACATCTTAATCACTTTACATTTCTTCAGTAAAGCAATCACGGGGTAAGTAAAATCAAATTCTCCTTTCCTTGAAGCAAAGTTAGACCGTGAAGGATATTTATGGTGATTGTTGTGATAACCTTCCCCCAGCATCAGCAGGTCTATTTTGAAAAGGTTACGCGAAGTATTATCCGTTTCGTAATTCACTTCTCCGTATTTATGGGCAAACCAGTTAATGATGACGCCGTGAATTGGGCCCATTGCCGCGTGAAGAGGTATCAGCAGGTACCACCATGCAGAAGGAGCGAATGCAACATAGAACCATGTATAAATGCCAACCCATAACGCCCTTGAATACCATGTATTACCCCACCAGTCGAACCAGCGCCAGTCCGGAACATTTTTAGTAAACCGTTCTTCCACACTGATCTTTCCATACATGATTCCGACATAGGTTACGCTGGTGCGCCACATCATGCTGAAAAGATTTTTATCGTATGAAGGTGAGTGCGGATCATGCTCAGTATCAGTATAAGCATGATGAATACGATGCATGATACCATAAACGCGCGGACTCATATACGATGATCCTTGCGTGAGATAAGCAAAAACAAAAAAGAATTTTTCCCAAAAAGAATTCATTGTAAATGCCTTGTGGGCCGCGTATCTGTGCTGGAAAAATGTTTGGGAGAAAAGTGAAAAATACCAGTGTGCAACAAAAAAAATCAGAATGAGGATCATAATGGGTTAATGTGAATAGTTCTTACAAAAACTGTGCTTAGGGGTTTCGTGTGGCAAATATAGATTTGAATCATAATAAATGAAACAATGTATTCTTTGTTGTGGAGGAATTAACTAGCGAGATACAGCTCTGAACCACAAAGACACCGAGCCACGGCCATTCACAGTGTATGTCCTGTTCCGGGTGGCTACGAGGTAACCGTTTTTCAGCGGACCCGGCCACTACCTCCAAAGGTTAAATTTTCACCATAAGTATTTCCCCTATTGTTTTATCAGATTTCCCCCATTACTTTCGTCTTGGTTTTTCATAGGATATTGGATTTTAAACGGGGCTGAATTTCTATTCTGGCCCTTTTTCTTTTTAACCCCTCTCCGTCAGCCTTTCCTAACATTACTTTTCTGTTTTTTTACGATCTGTCCAGTAAATACTGCACCCATCAAATGGAGCGATAGTACCCTTGTACCGGGCCCGGCCGCAACTTAGATTTGTATCAGAAGTTGATTGATCATATATCAATCATCCAATGTCCGGAAAAATCAACCCATTAAATTCGATCCAAACCTGAAAAACCTGTTAATCCAGTATCAGTCAACTTCTCTTTAAATCCATATCCATTGAAGTCCCGTTTTTGATCCGGTCCTGTTGAAAAACCCATCCATCCTTTGAAAACCAGGCGTCCGTAGTCCGAAAAAACCGTAAACCCAAAGATTAAAGCGCCTTATAAAAAAATCCCCGCCTTCCGGCGGGGATTTTTAATGAAATCGTGAAACTGTCATTCACGATTGACGATTTACGATTCACGTACGTCATTTCTCCACCCAAATAATCGAATTCCCTGTTGAATACTCATTCTGTTCCCATAGTTTGTTCCCCGGGTCGAGGATCCATTTGCCATCTGCAACAAATTTATAACGGTGCTTCCCGGGAGAAAGATAAACACTGATCATCCATCCATCACCATTCCTTTTCATAGGTAGTGCGTCTGGACTCCAGTTATTGAGGTCTCCTGCCAGGTAAACTGATTTTGCGTTTGTAAAACCATGTAGCGTGAATGTATAATTGGGTTTAATAATCAGGTATGAATTAAAACTGCTTTCATCATTACGCACCTGCATGTCGTTGGCAGGATCCGTGATCCAGACATTATCAACTTTGAATTTATATTCGTAATTCCCAGGTCCCAGCGTATAGGGTATCTCCCACCCGTTATTAGTTTTCTTCATCAGGATTTCATCAGGTCTCCAGTTGTTAAAAGACCCTGTTAATGTTACCTGCCTGGCATTTGTATATCCTTTCAGCCTGAATAAATGTGGTGTGCCTATTCTTATAACAGAATTAAAACCTCCATGTCCATCTGGAAATTTTTCATCTGCATTTTCGTCTGTAACCCACTGGCCGTCTATAAGAAATTTATATGTATGTGTCCCTTCTGCAAGATAAAGCGGAACTCCCCAGCCATCGGCGGTTCTTGACATGGCAATTTCATTCTGACGCCAGTTATTGAATGATCCGGCTAGGAAAACTTTTTTTGCATTCGTCATTCCCCTGAAAAACAAAAAAACGTTCGGCCGGAAGAAAACTGAATTTGTATTTCCCAGTCCGTCATTTTCCATCAGCATATTATCGTTATCCATCATCCAGTTTCCATCAACCACATACTTATACCAGAATTTTCCCGGGCCCAGTTTTATTTTAGCATACCATCCACTGTCTGTCCTTGTCATTTTCAATGCATCAGGTGACCATGTGTTAAAGCTTCCGGCTAATGTAACACGCCGCGCATTGGTATGGCCGCGCAGAAAAAATGTAACTACTGAATCCCGGATAGAAAAAGGATAACCTTTTTTTACGCGATTGTATCCATATCTTATTTCCTGGCTTTGCGAAGGAAACATTTCAGACAGTGTTGGATGTTTCTCTGTATAAGAAATTTTGTTGGCAGGATTATCCATGTTTTCAAGTGGCTCAAGGTTCTTGCTGATGGTAAATCCCGCACGATTATTTGTTTCAATGATCCATCCTTTCCGGATTACAGAATCAGAATAATTTTTATGCATGAATTCTTTCAGGGCCAGGTCATTCAGACTAAACTGTGTAATAAAACTATCAAGTGATGCATCCGATATCTGACGGTTTACAGAGATGTACATCTTTCCGTCCTTTACCATATATTTTTTCATCGAAGGCTGGCCTATTGCAGGAGCCAGGCTACCTGTAAAAAATAGCAAGCCGATTACGATTATTCGTATCATCTTTCGCCACCTTATATTGCGCATCAACGCCATAGATACATTTTTCGGGTAACAAAATTAAAACCTATTTTATGCAGTGCAAGGAAATCAAAGCCCAGCATGCCATCCACACAACCATTATAGGAAACGCATGTTTTCTCCAGGTTGGCAACTACAACAGGAAGGGTGGAAATCTTCTGGTTTCCGATCTCAAGGTTCTGGAAATCTCCATACAGCGCTTCAACTTTTTTATTCCCGCTTCCTGTAAGCAGCACCCTGCCTGTAATGATTACATTGTCCATTATCTTGTCGGGCAAACGGCTGTCAAGAAGATTGGATTCAGCTCCGCTATCCATTATGAATTTTAATTTTCGGCCACCCATGAAAGAAGTAATTACGATGCGGTTGTCCATTAGTTCCAACGGAATCATTGAATAAGATGAAGTGTCTGAAAGAAATGCACTCCTGTATGTATTGGATTCTTTTTTTCCAATGCGATGCAGGTAAATCAGCATGTTCTCAAAATCAATTATCATTTCACATTGTCTGAATAATTCAACACCCAGTAACCCGAGTATTTTAATTCCTTTTGAGTTTTCAATATGACCGAGACTGATAAGGTCTGCATCCATTTTAGAGTACTTCATTCTGCCAAGATCAAATTCGCGGATCATCGTTTTAACTACCTGCGGACCGGAACCTGTAACACCACTTTGTTCTTCATCACTACGGGTGCTCGTGTATTCCCGGAAATAAGTGATGTTGAGAACAAGATTTGGAGCACCGGTATCGAGAATAAAATTTCCTTCTGTACTATCTGCCTTACCTTTTACAACAATCAGGTTCCCTGCACGTGTAAACGGAATGATGGTGGTTAAAGAATCAGGTTGAATGGAAGGAATGGTTATCTGTAACCCATGTGAATTCCTATAATGTGGAATATGATTTACCCGGATTCCATTGGCGGAAAACATCAACGACATCATATATGTGATCAGCCAGTTCATTACCAGGTGTAATGTAAATCAAAACCAAATTACCGGACAACCGCATGTAAATATTGGAAACCGTTAACCACGAAGCGAAGGGAATACATAAGTTCACGAAGAAATTATTACATGCTGTTTCAAGCAGTATAAGGAACAAACCTGTTATTAATGAAATAGAACTTTTGGTTTGTGTAATTTTTTCTCCATTCCATGGTAAGAATGGATTCAAGTGCATTGCGGAGATGGAAAGAATTAAATGGTTTTACCATGTATAGGTCTGCCTTGTAGATATAGGATTTTTGTATATCAGTCATATGTGTCGAACTGCTATATACAACAACCGGCAAATCCTTTAATCCCAGTTTCTGTCTTATTTCAAGAAGACATTCATGTCCATCTTTACAAGGCATATTCAGGTCAAGGAAAAGAAGATCGGGAACCTGGGATGATAAAAATTCTATCAGTTGCTCACCATCCTTTACGATAGTAAGTGTCTTTGAGGGGTCTACCTGTTTAAGGATATGCTCAAATAAAACA
>JBJMLW010000311.1:0-4219 GCA_045805105.1 Flavisolibacter sp.
ATATAAGTGCAAAAAAGCTGTTGGTCAATTGCCTGATGGCACCACATATACAGTATGGTATACACCAGACCTGATTGCAGAAAACAAGGACATTCAGTATGAAACGCGAACATTACCCGGTATGACACTGGAATATGAAATCAATTCCAAAAACCAGAAGGTTACCTGCACTGTTTCCAAAATCAGTTTTAGTCCTGTAGCCGCCTCGAAGTTTGATTTACCAAAATCAGGATACAGAATTATCACCTATGCTGAAAGCAAGGGTGGCAAATAACCATTTAATTGTTAATGAGAAGGGTTGAATTTAACCTTATCAAGAAGCACTTTTTTCTTTAAAGGCATAATGTAAGTAGAATTGCCTTTCTGATAGGTTACAACAGTATTGTCAAGTGTAACAAACTTTGTGGATTTCGTGGAAAACAGGTTGTTACCCCTGAATTGATAATTGGACCGGAGGGAAAAGCTCTTTGGATTGGCTTTAAAATCTTTCAATGAAGCCTCTTTCCTGCCACCATCACCCAGCGCTGCAAAAGCAGCAAGGGAAGCCGTTACCATAACAATGGTAACAAGCTTGATTTTTAAAAGTCGTTTTATGGAGGCGGTCAGGTTCATTACAGTGCGAAGATAATTAAAAATATTAACATTCTTTCAACCTATCGTCAGGTTCTTTACCCTTTATTTAACGGAAAACCGGAGAATTTGTTACATAAAAGGTCAGATTTTTTATTAGAAAAGTTTAATTTGTCTGGAGGGAACTATTCATGAAGACCGATCCATACCATGATAAGGAAAGCATAGACGAGCTGTTAAAGCAGTATTATAGTCTTAAAAATGGTCATACGAGCATATTTTTCGAAGAAGATGCCTTTGAAAAGATTATAGATTACTTTGATGAGCAGGAGGACCTTTCGAAGGCCCTCGAAGCTGCCGAGACCGCTATTGAATATTATCCGTTTTCCGGAGCACTCCTTATCCGAAAGGCCGACCTCCTTCTGGCTACACGGAAATACAGCGATGCACTACAGGTACTGGAAAAAGCTGAACTTTTTGATGCTACTGATATCAATCTTTACATATTAAAAACAGACGCCTTTCTTGCAATGGATATGCAGGACAAGGCTGTGGCATTGCTGGAAAAAGCGGTATCATATTTTGAGGGCGATGAAAAAATCGAACTTCTTTTTGAACTGGCGGACGTATATGATGATTATGAAGAATTTGATAAGGTTTTTGATTGTCTGAAAGTAATTCTGGAAGGTGAACCTACCAATGAAGAGGCTTTGTATAAAATATGTTTCTGGACAGATTTTACAGGTAGAAATGAAGAAAGCATCAGGCTTCATTTGAAAATTATTGACGAACATCCATACAGTGAGCTGGCATGGTTCAACCTGGCAGCAGCGTACCAGGGATTAAAGCTTTATGAAAAATCCATTGATGCCTACCAGTACGCAATTGTGATAGATGAAAAATTTGACTATGCATATCGCAATATCGGTGATGCATATATCAGGTTAAGAAAGTACAAAGACGCTATTGAGGCTCTTGAAAAAGTGTTGGAACTTTCAAAACCGGAAGAAGTAATTTATGAAGCTATCGGTCATTGCTACGACAAGCTGAAAAATTATGCTCAGGCCCGTTTTCATTATAGAAAGGCTTCACATCTTAACCCCGATGACAGCAAACTTTATTACAAGATTGCATGTACCTATTATAATGAAGGTCAGTACTCCAGTGCAGTTAAACAACTGGACAGCGCTTTAAAAATTCACAGGCTTCAGCCCGAATACAATTTGCTCATGGGAGAGTGTAAGCTGCAATTGACTGAATTCAAGGATGCGGTTCAATATCTTTCAACAGCAGTTCGTGTTCGACCAAAAAATATTTCTGGTTGGGAAGCGCTCATCAGGTGTCTTTACGCCGCAGGATTTTTTCCTGAAGCGAAGCAACAGGCAATGGCAGCGCTGCGGCATACCAATAATAAAACACTATTTCTTTATTACCTGAGTGCCATTCTTTTTTCCATGAATAAATCCAAGGAAGCACTTCTTTACCTTGAAAAAGCCCTTGGAGATTCACTCAAGCACCTGAAAAAATTTATCCAGCTGAATCCATCAATATTACAGAATTCCCAGGTAGTAGATCTGATTGCGCAATACAAGAGAAGATAGCAGAAAACTATAATCTAAAAGCCGCAAGCTGAATTGTCACCTGTGAGATGGAATTTCAGAATGTGAAACAACCCTTAATTAAATCAATGTTTGCTTAACTTATAGCTTGCAGGTTACAGCTTATAGCTTGTAGCTTGTACCTTTCTCACTATTTTTGCGGCCAATTAATTATTCAAACTAATGAATTTCAATCTGTCGCAGATCCCCGAACGTTTTCTAAAGCCAAGGACTGCAGGTATTACAATGGTCATGGATAAGGGTCTTAGTGTGAATGAAACCAAAAATTTCCTTAGTGTTTCGCATCCTCATGTTGATATAGTGAAACTCGGTTTCGGAACTTCTTTTGTTACGCCGAATCTCGAGGAGAAACTAGAAGTGTACAGGTCGTATGATATTCCGGTCTATTTTGGCGGAACGCTTTTTGAAGCTTTTCTTATCCGGAACCAGTTTGAAGATTATATAGCAGTTTGCAAACAATATGGTATCAGTTATATGGAGGTAAGTGATGGATCCATCAACATTCCGCATGCTGAGAAATGCGGTTACATTGAAAAACTTACCCGTTATGGAACAGTACTTAGCGAAGTAGGAAGCAAGGACGCAGCCCATATTATTCCTCCGTATAAATGGATTGAGCAAATGCGTGCAGAGCTGAACGCGGGATCGAGTTATGTAATCGCGGAGGCGCGCGAAGCAGGAACAGTGGGTATTTACCGAGGTAGTGGCGAAGTGAGGGAAGGTCTGGTGCAGGAGATCCTGACACAAATTCCAGGAGAAAAAATTTTATGGGAAGCACCACAGAAAGCTCAACAACTTTATTTCATGGAACTTCTCGGATGTAATGTAAATCTTGGAAATATTGCACCCACTGAAGTAATTCCAATGGAAACCATGCGCATTGGTCTGCGTGGCGATACCTTTCATTTATACCTCAATAAGGAGAATGTTACATGAGACGTTTCGGACTTATCGGAAGGACACTGAAACATTCATTTTCTAAAAGTTATTTTGAAAAAAAATTTACGGAAGAAGGGATCGCAGGTTGCTTATATGAAAACTTCGAAATTCCCATCATTGAAAAATTTCCTGATTTAATAAATAACACACCAGACCTTTCAGGTTTGAATGTAACCATTCCGTATAAATCAGATGTTTTGCCATTTTTAAATTGGCAAAGTGAAATGGTTAAAAGGATTGGTGCATGTAACTGTATCCGCATCAAAAACAAAATCCTGGAAGGGTTCAATACCGACGCACCTGCTTTCAGCAATTCCATCAGACAGAAATTAAAATCACATCACGAATGTGCATTGATACTTGGGTCGGGTGGTGCTTCAAAAGCTGTTCGTGTAGCTCTCGAAGACCTTGGAATAGATTATATCGTGGTATCAAGGCATAAAAAAGGAAATGAAATTGGTTATGAAGAAGTAGGTGAGGAAGTTATTGAAGGTCACCAGATCATTATCAATACTACACCTCTTGGCATGTTTCCCAATCTAAATGAAGATCCGTCAATTCCATATGATGCCATCACTCCAAAACATCTTCTTTTCGACCTGATTTATAATCCTGCAAAAACCCGTTTCCTGCAGCACGGAGAAGAACGTGGTGCAACTATCATCAATGGATTTGAAATGCTTCGTTTCCAGGCAGAGGAAAGCTGGAAGATCTGGAATGAAGATTAGTTTCTGGTTACCGGGTACTGGTTTTGTTCGGCGTAACTTAAGAGAAAGAAGAAGAAATGGTCTATCGCTGTTTGGAATTAGCAATAAAGACAATTTCTTTAGTAAATACTTTTTCGGGACAGTGCAAAATAATTAATCTAAAGTCTTTCAGCCTGCAGTTTATAGCTTGCTGGTTTCTTTCAATTTCCGGCTGGCTTCTTCCGGGATTTTTACAACTTTTTTCTTTGTGTAATCATAGCAGATCATTCCTGTTTTAGCGAAAACAATTACAGTTTCATCAGAAGTGCGTGTAAGTTTATAATAAAGGTCGAAGCCGGCACGGGTAAAATCCATCACAGCCACATACGCACGGATCACATCTCC
>JBJMLW010000312.1:0-6836 GCA_045805105.1 Flavisolibacter sp.
GAAGAATTGTTTGTGTCTCGTGATTGTTTTCAGCTTCCTTTACAACAAAGCCACCTCCAATAGAATAATAAGTCTCAGATACAGATTCACCATTGCTAAATGTGACAAGAAAACTCAGTGCGTTGGGATGAAAAGGAAGGGTTTCTGTAAACAGGAATTCAATATCAACCGACGGATCAAATACGATCGGGTGCAGATCATCCAGAACGAGTTGTTTACCGGTATTTATCTGCGCGATCTTTTCATCGATGCGGTTGACATCAAATGTTACCGGATCGTCTCCGCTGAGGCCTAACTGCACAGAAACATCAGTACCATGTCCTTTTCCGGTTTTGGCAAGGGATCCATACAGCAACACCTTAAGGGAGGTTACATCATTCAGACGATCCATTGATTTAATGGAAGCAATAAATCGCTGTGCGGCACGCCAGGGTCCAAGCGTATGAGAGCTGGATGGCCCCACACCGATCTTGAACATATCAAAAACTGAAATGGCCTCGTGCGACAAAATGGAAATTTAATCAAATGTACGTGGAACCCGACTAGTGTACAGAAACCAGCTCTACTCTGAAAATAAGAATTGAATTTGCTGGAATGCTTGCAGAAGAAGAACTGCCATAACCAAGCGTCGGGGGAATATATAGATAAATTCTACCGCCTTCCTTGATCAATGGTATTCCATTTTTCCAACCCAGGATCACACTACTGAGGTTCAGGGCTATCGGTGTGCTTTTGGTTTCAAAAACATTACCATTTGTAAGTTTTCCTTCATAAGTAACACTGATATCAGAACAAACATTGGCTGTAGCACCTGTACCCGGATTATCAATAGTATAAAACATTCCACTGCAATGCTGGGTAGCAGTAAGACCGTTGGCGGTAAGGTAATTCTGGACAGCCTGGATTTCACTTGCAGGTGCCTTGATATTACATGGGTCGTAATTGGGATTACACGTTTCATTGGGTGTACTTTTCAAACAGCCGCTAAAAGATGAAAGGATCACTACGGCCACAACAAAATTTCTCAACATGGATTTCATTTATGATTTGACGGCGAATTTAGTGGAACTGCTGCATCTAGGCAGACTGATCTTTTTTCTGAAGCAGTTCCTGGTAATGTAATTCATTCTGATCCCACTTATGACGGACACTGAAAACTGAAATAAAAATGATAATGGCGATACCAGCAATAAGAACCACCAGGACCAGGGAAGAATCGCGATGGATTTCCATATCTGCTTTTTTGTACCAGCCGGATAACATATTAACCATTATGGCAACTACAATCAAAGCTCCAAGAGGGAGACCGATGGATAGCTTTCGGTAAAACTGCTTTTTACGGGTTCTCTGGTCCGACCAGTATCGGAGAAAGTCTTCTTCGTCTTTAGTGAGCATTCAGGGCGCAAAGCTACTTTTTTGTTTCATGCAAAGCCGCAAAGAACGCCAAGGCGCAAAGGAATTATTTAATGTTTCGGCTCATTAATTTTAATTCAAATTTTCCTTAATTCAATACCTAACAAAAATAAAAGTCCTGGCTTGCCAGAACCTTTGCGTCTTTGCCCTCTTTGCGTCTTTGCGTGAAACGAAGAGGTACCGAGCAGATTCGAACTGCTGTAGGAGCTTTTGCAGAGCTCAGCCTAGCCACTCGGCCACGGTACCGGGAAAGAATAACGAATAACGCCCGCCCGTACCGAACGATACGTTCGGGCGGGAATATTGAATATCGAAGTCGAAATTCCGAGGTGTGCGAAAATAGGATATTTTTACTCATTAATGAAGCCACATGTGCGGTTCACCAGTAAATCCACCTCATGCAACGCATTGCTGAATCTGAGTTCATTCTGAATGGACGCGGTGCGATATATCATCTTGATCTTCTTCCCGAAGAAGTAGCTACAAATATCATTACGGTGGGTGATCCCGACCGAGTGGATGAAGTATCAAAATATTTCGACAAGGTTGAGGTAAGACGACAGCACCGCGAATTTGTATCGCATACAGGTGTGCTCGGCAAAAAGCGACTGACGGTAATATCTACTGGCATCGGCACTGATAATATTGATATCGTTCTGAACGAACTGGATGCCCTTGTAAATATCAATTTTGAAACAAGGATGATCAGGGAAAAGATCACACAACTGAACATCATCCGTATTGGAACATCCGGTGCCCTGCAAAATGATATACCCGTTGACGGCTTCGTTGCATCAACACATGGCCTGGGGCTTGATAACCTGCTGAACTACTACCGCCAGGAACACAATGAACAGGAAAAGCAGCTGCTCCATTCTTTTACTACCCACACACAGCTTCATGGAAGCATCTGTCAGCCTTATATCACGATGGCCGGCGCTTCTTTGCTGAAACATTTTGTTGACGGCTATCATCATGGCATAACAGTTACATGTCCCGGGTTTTATGGACCCCAGGGGCGCGTGCTTCGCCTGGGAATTAAAAACCCGGATCTTATTGATCGCCTGACACAATTCAGTTACGGACAACACAGGATCACGAATTTTGAAATGGAAACCTCGGGCATTTATGGACTTGGTAAATTACTCGGTCATCACTGTCTTTCCCTCAGTGCAATTGTAGCCAACAGGATACAGAAAAAATTTTCATCGGATAGTGCTGCAGCTGTTGATCAGCTGATTAAAAAAACACTCGATATCATCAGTTCATCATTATAATATGATAATAAGATTTTACAAATACCAGGGAACAGGCAACGACTTCGTGATCCTTGATAATCGTGATAAAAGATATGATGTCCTGACTGCAGACCAGGTTGAATTATTATGCGACAGGCGTTTTGGAATCGGTGCAGACGGCCTGATGATGCTTAACCTGATTAAAGGTTATGATTTTGAAATGATCTATTACAATGCGGATGGCAAGCCAAGCAGCATGTGTGGAAATGGCGGACGATGTCTTACAAAATTTGCAAGTGACATTGGTATTACTCAAACGACCTACCAGTTCATTGCTATTGATGGCGATCATGAAGCAATTGTAAATGTTGATGGTACTGTAGCACTAAAGATGAGCGATGTGAACCAGGTGCGTTACGACCATGGCAATTATATTCTTGATACCGGCTCACCGCATTTTGTTACCATGGCCACCAATATCATGCACCTTGATGTGAACCGAAAGGGACATGATATCCGTTACAGTAATGAATTCAAAGCAGATGGCATTAATGTAAACTTTGTTGAGCTCACCGATGAACCAGACAAGATCATCGTGCGCACATATGAACGTGGTGTGGAAGCTGAAACCTGGTCATGCGGTACAGGTGTCACTGCTGCAGCGCTGGTGTGCAATCATAATGATAATGGATTTAACCGTGTTGAAGTACAGACAAAGGGCGGGCAACTGAGTGTTGAATATGACAAGATGGGCAATACATTCCGTAACATCTGGCTTTCTGGTCCGGCTACAAAAGTTTTTGAAGGAAATATTGAAATCTGATCTCCTATCTTCGGAACATGTTGCGATTCAATATCAGAGTTTACGGTATTTTAATAAACGATCAGAAGCAGGTACTGGTTTCTGATGAATTCATCAGGGGCAACTACTATACTAAATTTCCAGGAGGTGGTCTTGAATATGGAGAAGGCACACGTGAATGTCTGAAGCGGGAATTCATAGAAGAAATGAACCTTAAAGTGGAGGTACTTGATCATATTTATACAACAGATTTTTTCCAGCAGTCTGCTTTTAATCCGGATCACCAGATCATTTCCATTTTTTACAGAGTGAAACCGCTTGAAGAAATTTCCGCACGTATGAATTCAAAACCATTTGAATTTGATGAACAGCAGATGGCAGCGTACAATAAAAATAATGAAACCGAAAGTTTCAGGTTTATTGATTGGGATGAATTGAATGAAGATTCGGTTACGTTACCGATTGAGAAGGTTGTTGTGAAGATGATGAAGACGTGAAACGTCAAACGTCAAACGTGAAACGTCAAATGAATGAACTAACGCCATCCCGATTTCATCGGGACGCAAGGGATACGCAAGGGACGCAATTAATTGTATCATCATTTGCGTCCCTAGCGAAACCTTTGCGTCCGGCAACGCGGGATTGAGTTCCAAAAAATGACGATTCCACACGAGCATCGCAAAAAAATAAACTCCCCTAATCTCTTACAATCCCTAAAACCTGTTACTGAATTAGTTGACATCTGCAATTCCCGACGTAAAAAGGAATAAAATTTAATATTGATTCTTTTAACGGCAAAGCATCTGACGTTTCACGTTTCACGTTTGACGTTTCACGATCTCATCCTGCACTAGGCACATTCTCAAAATTCTCCTTCCCTCCCATCGCCGAATTTTTCATTTTAGCAGCAAGGTCATGGCCCAGGTATTTTTCAATCCATCCATGAACAAGATAAATGACAGGTGTGAGTACGATGGCTGCAACAAATTTGTAAATATAATTTCCCGTGCCGGTAACAAGCACCTGGTGTAACGACCACGCGTCTCCTTGTCCTGTCTGTATCCGCCTCCCGATATAAAATGCAACAAAAAGAACAACGAAACTATCCACGAGTTGTGAAACGAGAGTTGAACCCGTAGCACGCAGCCAGATATTTTTTTCTCCTGTAATTTTTTTAATGCGGTGAAAGATGACCACATCCAGTAATTGCCCGATGAGAAAGGCAACCATTGATCCAACAATGATCCACATGCCCTGCCCGAAAATTCCCCTGAATGCATGGTCGGCGCTGTCAATTCCATTCCCGATGGTAAAATATTCCGAAGGCTTAAGATTGATCGCACCTGAAAACATCAGGAATGCATAACTGATCAGTCCAATAGTGAGATAGGATAGAAAACGCACGCCACGTGTTCCATAATATTCATTAATGATGTCTGTCATAATAAAAACAACCGGCCATAAAAGAACACCCGCTGTGAGATGAAAACTGAATTTTGATCCGAACAGAGGAATATTGGCGCGATGGATGCCCAGCGTATCTTCCAGTGAAAAAATCTTTACACCCATGAATTCTGCAATCATGGCATTGGCAATGAAAAATCCGCCAAGCAACAGAAAAAGGCGGGTCGATTTGTCTTTAAGTATGCTGTGTATCATTTAAATAAAGGATGTAAAGAATTTGTATCACAAAAAAAAGAATATTGGCAGTAATCAGCCAGGAAGGCAGGGTATTCAGTTTTTTTCTCGAGATGAGAAAGGTCAGTAAATAAATAATGATCACCAGCGGATTGATCACAAAGCCCATCACATATCCCGCCACAACAAGAGTAGACGATAATTGTTCATTGTGAATCCAGTTGGTCAGCTGCAAAGAAAATGCAAAAAGAAAACAGATATTACAGATGAAAGCGATCCGGGAAAGAAATAAAATGAAGCGCATGAAAGTGTATTTGTCTTAAATCCTGTCTTTTAAGGTGCGCGAACTTATCCAGATTATTCAACGCATCTTCATTATTAGTTCAAAATAACATTATTTTGCCGCCATCAAAAACCGGTATATGTACAAAGGTTTGTTCCAGAGGCTACTTCCGCACCTGATTGCCATCGCTGTTTTCCTGATTGTGGCAGTTATTTATTGTCTTCCTGCCATCCAGGGAAAGGTGCTGAATCAGCCGGACGTAGTACAATGGAATGCAATGGCAAAAAACTCCTTTGATTACAAAGCCACTCATGGACATTTTCCTTTATGGACGAACAGTATGTTCAGTGGTATGCCTGCCTACCAGATTGCCATGGAATCGGATGTGAAAGTGTCGCCTGGAATTTTGTATAACCTGTTCACCCTCGGACTACCGAAGCCAATTTCATTTTTCTTTCTTGCATGCATCTGTTTTTATTTTCTCTGCCAGGTGCTACGGATCAATCCATATGTGAGTATTATCGGTGCGCTTGCTTTTGCATATGCTACCTATAACCCTGTACTGGCAGCAACGGGGCATGATACGAAACTGCAATCTATCGCATTCATGCCCGCTGTTATTGGATCCATCATGCTGCTCTATGAAAGAAAATACACCTGGGGTACTGCACTTACGGCATTGTCCACTGCATTGCTGATTGGAATGAACCACATGCAGATTGTGTACTATACGCTGATGATCGCTGGTTTTATGACGATTGGTTACCTCGTATTCTGGATCAGGCAAAAAAATTTCAGGCACCTCGGTATCGCTATTGGACTCGCAGCAGTGGCAGGCCTGCTGGGTGTCATGACAAATGCTGTAACCATTTTTACAACACAGGAAGCAGCAAGAACAACCATTCGTGGCGGAACAGAACTTCCTGACCAGAATGCAACAAAAACAGGATTGAGTAAGGACTATGCACTTGCATACAGTGTTTATAAAACAGAACCATTCGTAATGATGGTTCCCAACATGTACGGCGGATCAAGTGACCCTATTGAAAGTAAAGTAGAGTCATCCAAAACACTGGATGCATTACAATCAATGCCACAGGAAATGGCAAACCAGCTTGGAAGTCTCCGTTCTTCATATTGGGGTGGCATTGGTTCTGCTGGTACATCAGGACCACCCTATGCCGGTGCCGTCATTTGTTTTCTCGCGCTGATAGGATTTATTATCCTGGACACCAAACAGAAATGGTGGATTCTTGGTCTTTCAGTATTAACTATTTTAATGAGCTGGGGTGAATATTTTAAAGGCTTCAACAGCCTTCTTCTTGATACACTTCCCATGTATAATAAATTCAGGGCACCGAGTGTGATCCTTGTGATACCAACGCTACTGTTCGGCATGATGGCGATGATGACATTACAGAAGATCATTTCAATGCCGGATAAGGTACTGTTATGGGAACGA
>JBJMLW010000313.1:0-2207 GCA_045805105.1 Flavisolibacter sp.
CCTTTCATTGTACGTTGGTATAATTAAAATTTTTTACAATTCCAGATTTTAAAGTGGATTTAGAATTTTTTAAGCATTATACGAGTGTATATATCAGTCAACCGCTGTTTCGTATTCATGGGGAACTCACCTTTCATCATCCAGTCATAATATTGCGGTTCTGCTTTTAGAACGTCGGCGACAGCCCTTCCCTTGTGTTTACCGAAATTAAATACCTCTACACCTTTATCGTCATAAACAAAACGACGCGCAAAGTCAATTATTGAGTCTTCACCAACAGCCTTGATGACTGAGTCTATAGTGGTTCCCAGCTGGGGATAACGTTTCACCTGTGCATCCAGAATTTCTGCTGTTGCTGCCGCATCTACTTCAGCACCATGCGCTCCGTCAAGTGTTTTATGGCAATAAAATTTATAGGCGGCGGAAAGTGTTCTTTGTTCCATCTGGTGAAAGATCTTCTGAACGTCCACTACTTTCCTTCCCTTCATATCAAATTCAACTTCTGCGCGAATGAATTCTTCAATCAATAAGGGAATATCCAGGCGATAGGCATTGTAACAGGCGAGGTCGCAACCATCAAGAACCTGTTTGATTTCATGTGCAGCCTGCTTGAATATGGGCGCATCTTTTACCATTTCATCCGTAATGCCATGAATTTCGCTGATTGCTTTCGCGATGGGCATTTGAGGATTGAGTATTTTTCTTTTTACAGTACGGTTGCCATCGGGAAGAATCTTTACTATGGCAATTTCAACTATCCGGTCTATCGAAACATTTGTACCTGTAGCTTCAATATCAATGAATGCCAATGGTTTCTTTAACTGTAACATTATAGGATTTCTTAAAATCGGTAAAGGTAAAGTTTTGTGCTGTTCAGATTTTTAATTAATGGACAGACTGGCTTATTCTTTTTGCAAAGGCTTCTGTATCTAATCCATCATAGTTTCCCGAGCTCATGAATACAGTAACCGAATTAGCATAATTGTTTTCGTTCAGCCACTGTTCCAGTTCTGAACGATCATTAAAAACTTTCAGGCCTTTTTTTTCAAAACCATTTTGTACAATTTCTTTTGGCAATTCGGGCATGCGTTTAATTTCAAGCGCATGCTTACTATAAAACACGGCTGCATCATCAGCAGGGTCCATCGCTCCTTTATATTCTTTCATGAACGCTTCATTCAAACTGCTGTAAGTGTGGAGCTCAAGTGCCGCAATAAATTTTTTGTCTGGAAACTGGTTTTTTACCGCTTCAATAGTGGCTTTGACTTTCGATGGAGCATGAGCAAAGTCGCGATAAAAAACCATGGAATCATTTCCAGCAAGAAACTCGAGTCTTTTGGCAGCCCCCGTAAATGATGCAATGGCAGTAGTAAAGCTTTTTGCAGAAACTCCAAGCTGCCTGCAAACCATCCACGCTGCATTTAAGTTCAACAAGTTATGATCTCCGAATACTTTCAGCTCCGTTTCATGTTCACTGATAGTAACGCGGGTGATTCCTTTTTCTATACTGTGTGGTGGCACATTGTAAGGAAGATATTCAATATCCTTACGGCCATGTTTCTCTACCAGCTCTTTTAATACACGGTCGGTATCGTTATAAATGAGGTGCCCGTGTTTTTCGATCTTATCAATAAATATCCTGAACTGCTCAAGGTAATTTTCAAATGTGGGGAAGACATTAATGTGATCCCAGGCAATTCCTGTGATCACTGCTATGTGAGGAAATAAAAAATGGAATTTGGGCCTTTTTTCGATAATACTCGCGGGGTACTCGTCACCTTCACAAATGATCACGGGTGCATTGGTGATGTTGACAGACTGATCAAAGCCGGGCAGCCTTGCGCCCACCAGGTAATCGAAACTTTTGCCGGCTTCACGCAATACATGCATGATCATGGAGGTAGTGGTGGTTTTTCCATGACTTCCGCCAACGACCACTCGGATTTTCTCCCTGCTTTCCTGGAAAATGTATTCAGGGAATGAAAAAATTGGGACAGCTAGTTCCCTGGCTTTCAGCAGCTCAGGATTATCAGCGCGGGCATGCATTCCCAGTATGGCAGCATCCAGGTCTTGTGTAATTTTTTCCGGAAACCATCCAATCTGTGCCGGCAATATACCTTCTTTTGCAAGATTGCTTTTTGCGGGTTCAAATATCTCGTCGTCACTTCCTGTTACATGGTAGCTTTTTCGTTTTAGTGCAATAGCCA
>JBJMLW010000314.1:0-8516 GCA_045805105.1 Flavisolibacter sp.
CATACATCACATTTACAACTGCCATGGGGGTTGATGTATCCTGATGTACAATTACTCTTAAACCATTATCGAGAGAAAACTTTTCAAATTTGACCACAAAAAATCGTTTACGTTGATGTGCGTCTTAACGGCACGGTTTGTAAAAATAAAGGGAAACACCGAAGAAATGCGTAGGCTTTCGTCTCAGAATGTAACTGATAAGCCATATCGACATGGTAAAGAGCGTTGACACTCACGTAACCATATCAAAAGTTGAATATGTCAGATTTTAATTCACTCTAAAAAAATAGTTTTCCTCCGGTTACTATTTTTTATTCAAAATGCTTTTAACCTTCAAATCAAATTCCTTCAAAACACCATCGCGTTGTATAATCAGCCTGAGCCGTTCCCCTGTATTCTGGATGGCTGCCTTGTACTGCTGAAGGTTCTGACTGAAATTTTTGTTTACAGCTACCACAATGTCTCCTTCTTTTAAACCCACTTGTTCTGCTGGTGAATTCCTGGCAACATCACCCACAATAATTACTCCATCTACAAAATACAATTCAAGACCACTATAAGAATAATCAAACGGATCAGTAAAATGTGAATTAGGTATCAGGTAAAAGTCACGTCTGTCATAGTTGAGTATAACATTGAAGCGCCGTAAAAGATCATTACCGATCAGTCCACCCAGATATGGATATGAAGTAATATTATATTCATCATCAAAAACATAAACAGGAACATTTCTAAACCTGTAAGGACCCATTTTTACTTCCTTGATCACGGTCATATTCATGTCAATTTTACCTCCAAGTCCTTCTGCCTCCTTTGCATACAATTTTCGCTTCTTTCCAAGAATGGCACTGTCCTTCAAAAAGTCTGTTGAAAGCATCATGTTTAACCCCGCTCCCATATCATAAAGGAACCTGGCAGAAATGGAAGCCTCATCCCGAACCCGAAGAGTCTGCACAGGAATGGTATTTATTAATGGCCGAAATAGAAAACCTCCTCTTGGATATTTCAGGGAACCTTTTGTCCAGAATTCAATTTTAGAGCTGTCATAGTCCACTTTCACGATGTACCTGCTGAGAAGGGAATATCCAATTATTCCATCTATCCGTTCACCATAAACTGTGTTGAGAATAGAATAATCATTGATATGAAAACTGAGACTGTCAACGTCCAGACCATGAAGATGCAACTTGCGGTTGTGGAGGAAACTTACATTTCTGATACCGGCAATACCTCTTATAGTCCTGTTGGAAGGGGTTCCCTTTAATTTAAAATATTCGGTTGTGGTGGAATCAAGAGAAATACCACCGCTACCTGTATCAAGTATGAAGTTGAGTGTATCAGGAAAATTATCAAACCTTGCATTCAATAAAATGACACCTCCGGTAAGCTGCCGGAAATTAAATTTGGTAATGAATCGCGATGGTTCAATAAATTCTTCCTGGCCTTTGCCAGCAATACCAAAGAACAGTAACAAGGCGGAATAAAGCAGTTTTTTCATAAGCAAGTCAGCTTATTAAAGACACCTGTCACTTAATGAAAGTTGCAGTTGTCTGTTAACTATTAAAAATATGATAAGCTTTACAGGCAAGCAAACCATTTATCCTCTTATGCGGTTGTTCCTTTGTAAATTTGCGACGCTATGAACCCCGCAGAACTTTATGAAAAGGCACTCCGTTTTGAATTTCTTTCTATAGAAGAAGGAATGTTTTTATTTGACCAGTCTCCGCTTACCGAATTAATGTATGTTGCCAATGAACTGCGTAAAAAACAGGTTCCGCACGGAAAAGTAACCTGGCAGATAGACCGCAATGTAAATACAACAAATGTGTGCATTGCCAACTGCAAGTTTTGTAATTTCTACAGGATACCAGGACACCCCGATGCATACATTACTGAAATGCCCGCGTACCGCAAAAAAATAAGTGAAACCATACGCTTCGGCGGCGACCAGTTGCTTCTGCAGGGAGGTCATCATCCGGAACTTGGGCTCGATTTTTATACAAATACGTTCCGTCAGATCAAGCAGGAATTCCCAACCATTAAACTTCATGCACTCGGCCCTCCTGAAGTGGCACACATAGCGAAACTTGAAAAAATGAGCCATCATGATGTACTGGCGGCTTTAAAGGATGCGGGTATGGACTCTCTTCCGGGCGCGGGAGCTGAAATACTAGTGGACAGGGTAAGACGACTGATATCCAAGGGCAAATGTGGTTCCGATGAATGGCTCGCAATAATGCACGAAGCGCACAAAATGAATATTACAACATCTGCAACCATGATGTTTGGTCATGTAGAAACCATCAGGGAGCGGTTTGAACACCTGGTGAAGCTGCGTGAGGTGCAGTCAAAAAAACCGGAACAAGCCAAAGGTTTTCTAGCGTTTATTCCCTGGACATTCCAGGATGTTGATACACTGCTTACACGTATTCGTGGTGTTCATAATCTTACCACACCCGAAGAATATATCCGGATGATAGCAATCAGCCGAATTATGCTTCCGAATATCAAAAATATCCAGGCATCATGGCTTACAGTAGGCAAACAAACAGCACAACTTTGCCTTCATGCAGGTGCTAATGATTTCGGATCAATCATGATAGAAGAAAATGTAGTTAGCGCTGCCGGTGCTCCTCACCGCTTTACATACAAAACAATTCAGAATGCTATCCGCGAAGCTGGTTTTGAACCTCAACTACGCAATCAACAATACGAATGGCGGGAAATTCCGCAAACGATAGTTGAACAGGTGGTAGCGTATTGAATAGTCAGCGGTCCAAAGTCGACAGACGTGTATCATGATTTGAAGATATTCCCGGAATAAAGCTTATTGCTCGAATTATCAACTTAAAATTTAAAAGAATCTGTTGATGATGGACGAACCAGGAGTGCCCACGAGGTCTGTGGTCTTTGAACTGTGTACGGCTAGTGCTGTTTCATCAGGTACTTCTCAAGCAGTTCAATTGCCTGCGGAGTAATCTCAGAAGTTATTTGTCCTCCTGCTATCCATTCATCATGTTCTCTTCTCAGTGAAAAAGAAATGGATTCACTGTCATCTGTGGCAGGTTGAAAAATGTATTGTTCATTAAGAAAGTTTACTTCATAACGAATGGAGCGGCCATGAATCGAAATGCTCGTTGAAAAAAGATGTTCCATAACCTGTTATTTAGCTCAGTTGTACAGGCAACACATAGAGAGGGCTGCAATCTGCTACAGTACAAATTTCAAAAAATTATGCCATCTCAACCGTTATTTGCAGAAAAAGATATGCATATCAACTTTGAATTCAAGGCTACATGCAAAGATCCTGACAAACTGGAACAAATACTCCTGAATAAAAATCCAGTTTTTGCCGGCACCGATCACCAGGTAGATACGTATTTCAATGTCAGTAACGGAAGGTTAAAACTACGAGAAGGAAATATTGAAAACGCCTTGATTCATTATGAAAGAAAGAATGAAAGCGGAGCAAAATTGTCTGATGTCAGTCTCTATCATCATAACCCGGATGCTTCATTAAAGGAAGTCCTCACAAGATCTTTGGGTATTAAGATTGTTGTTGATAAAAACAGAAAAATCTACTTTATTGAAAATGTAAAGTTCCATTTTGACAGGGTAGAAGGCCTGGGTACATTCGTTGAGGTAGAGGCAATTGATGCTGATGGCAGTATTGGAATTGATTACCTGAAAAATCAATGTAACGTTTATGCTCAGTTGTTTGGGATTAAAAGCGAGGATTATATTTCTTTATCGTACAGCGACCTGCTTCTGGTAAAAAAATCCTCAACCATTTGATTTTTTAATTTATCTCAATGCATAAAATATTGAAATTGTATTTTTTGGAAGTATATTAACCGTGGCATACATTTTTATTCACTTAAATAAATACGGATATGCGACTTGACATTCCGGATAACAGAAACACCGGAAATATTCTACCGGACCATGTAAAAAATTTTACTGCACAGGAAGAACCCATCCGTAACCCCCGAAAAGGTGCCCTTCCTGATGAATCCGAAAACCCTGTTAATGGCAATTATTCTCCGGACGATGAAGACTACGAAGATGATGATGATGAACAGGTAGAAGAAGATCTGATCCTGGGCGACGAAAATGAAATGGGAGGTGAAGAGGAATTCGATGTTGAACTTGATGATGACATTGAAGCTGAGGATATAGATGAAGACGATCTTGTGATTGATCCAGATGATGAAGACGATGAAGATGATGACCTTTGAAAACAAGTTTAAGAGCAGTGATTAGTCATTGCTCTTATTTTTTTACCATTGCGGCAAGTCTTTTTGCATCACCTAATGCATAGCCGTGAATATCATTATTAAAGAACACCCATATCTGGTGTCCCTCTTTGGCCCATTTTCTGAATTTTCTTGCAAAAGAGTATAGCATTTCATCTGAATAGGACGACGCATAAAGATCTGCAGGGCCATGAAACCTGATATAAATATTTTTTGCAGTAACCATTTCCGTATAGGGAAATTCATTTCCGGACTGAGAGATCACCAGGCCAATATTGTATTTTGTCATTAAGGTGAGGCTATCATCCTGCAACCAGGTATCGTGGCGGACTTCCATCACAAAACTATACTTCCTGTATTCAGACCTGAGCAGTTTATAAAGATATTCCGCCTTGTCATAATTAAACTTCAGAGAAGGCGGTAGCTGTATGAGAACAGGCCCCATCATTTTCTGCATAGGTTCAAATACCTCAAAAAAACGCTCCAGTATTTCTTCTGGTTCATTCAGTTTTTTCATGTGGGTGAGGAAACGGTTCATCTTTGGACAAAACATAAAATCATGTGGAACCTTTTTGGTCCAGTTAACTACTGTTTCTCTCAGCGGTAACCTGTAAAAGCTTGCATTAATTTCAGTTATTTTAAAATGATCAGCATAAAAAACAATCCATTCTGTAGCCTTGAGCGTTGGCGGGTAAAAAATTCCTTTCGTGTGTGTGTAACTCCATCCTGACGTTCCTATATGAATTAATTCGTTCACATAATAAATTCATAAAGAAATATGCCATACAACGTTTTGTTGACCTCGGCCGTCATTTATTTGTTGCGGAAAAAACTGCAATACCATTAAATTGAAAAGACTTTTTTTGAAAAAGAATACCAGGTATTATCCGGTTCAGCAAAAACCTCTTCCGTCGCTGGCGGCTTGCCTGCTGATGGATTTTCTTGGCTATGCTTCCTATGGCATACCCATCTTTGGAGAATTTCTTGACATTTTTTGGGCACCTATTTCTGCTATTATTTTCTGGAGAATGTTTGGAGGCTCAAAAGGAATTTTTGGTGGTTTATTTAATTTCTTTGAAGAAATCATGCCCGGGCTCGACTTCATACCAACTTTTACAATAACGTGGTTCATCCAGTATTCTCGCAGGAAGAAAGAATCGCGTACAGTTCCGGTAATGATTAAGTAATTACTGCCGCTAATTCTAATTGCTTGTCTATGGCCAGAAATTGCCCTGCGTATCCCGGGGCAATTTTCCCGTAACGGTTACTACATCCGATAGCTATTGAAGGATAAAGGCTGCACATTCTCGCGGATTCTTCCACGCTGATGCTTACTTTTTCTACCAGGTTTTTAAATGCCTGGTACATACTTAATGCAGAACCGCTTAAAATTCCATTGCATTCATATTTATCTCCGGCCCGGTAATGCTGGTAAGGACCTTCCGATGTTTCTGTTACTGCGTCAGTAATAGCAAACAACCGGTGACCCATTATTTTTTTGGCGATTGCTACTGCTTCATATGACACATGATGTCCATCAGGGATGATGCTTGATAATACATCGGCATGCTGAAGCGTTGCACCTACAAGACCTGGTTCACGGTGGTGCAAGCTGCTCATTGCATTATACAGGTGTGTAACATTTCTGATACCTTTCCGGAACCCTGCCATTGATTCTGCATAGGTAGCATCACTGTGTCCTGCGGAAACTATCACACCATGTTCCAGAATTATTTCAATAATGCCTTCATCACAAACTTCAGGTGCAAGAGTTATGACACGGATGACTCCTTCTCCATATTCAAGCAAATCCTGTACTTCCTGTTTTGTTGGGGGATGAATCCATTCTTTTAAATGGGCACCCCGTTTTTTTTCATTGAACCAGGGGCCTTCAAGATGAAGTCCCATCACTCCTTTACCATCATTTTCAAAATAGCTTCTTACGGCCTCGATACATTTTTTAATAGTAGCAGGCGGATTAGAAGCAATCGTTGGAAGAAAGGCAACTGTACCTGTTTGAATAAATGCCTCGTTCATTGCTCTGAGTGTTTCCGCAGAAGGGTATTGTGCAAATAAAAAACCCGCTGCTCCATAAACCTGCGCATCAATCAAACCTGGTAAAAGCAATACGTCACCTAGGTCTGTTACGGTAAGTCCGGGCTCCATTTCCGAAGCAGGAAATATTTTTTCAATCCATCCATCCTCCACAATAACGTGGTGATTTATAAGAATGGACTCTCCCGTAAAAATTTCAGATGCTTTATAAGCACGACGCATAATGTAAATCTAATGAACTACGGCGCATTCATGATAATGGATTGGATTCCTGAAAATACAGCCTTCCATAAAAACCCAAAAAATGACTGTGAAGAAACCCTGATGACGTTGATTCCTCTTGCATCTTTTTCATAACCATTCTCAGGATTGTTATGACGAAGGGCCAGCTTATTCAGAATTTTAGTAGCGAAAAGGCTTGTTGAATGTGTGCCTGTGGCTGTATCAACTTTCTTTATTGTAAGAAAAAGATCATTGTATAGCATTTTAACATCAGATACTGCATGACCATTTTCACCACTAACCTTAAATGAAATGTCATGGATAAAAAGCGAATTAAGAAAGAATTTTGCAAGCGGCTCTGAAACCGGGTTTATCTGTCCGGAAGAAATATTTTTTACGTGCCCGGTTGCCTGGAAGTTTCCATTCCTGGCATTCAGAAAAAATTTGAGTGATAATTCAAATGGACTTTTCTGCAAAGCCATCCCTGTTGCCGATGCTTCGCATACCGAATCTTTTTTGATGTTACCTGCTAGGTTGGTAATGTTTGCAACCTGCATATTAATATCCGAAGCAGAAACAGTTCCTTCCTCACCGGCCGCACTTTTCTGCGTGTAACTCACCCTACCATTTTTAATTATTGCGCGAACAATATCAATACCAATGGGAACAGATAACAACAGCTGGTGAGGATATTTTCCAACATTGCTTTCAAAGTCGGGATACCGGGCCGATAGATCAGCATAAACCTGTATTACAGGGTTTTGGAAAAGCATACTGTCACCCTTAAGCATTTCCTTGTTGATCAAATCATCCAGCCTTGCATTAACCAGTGTGAATTTTTCAAGTTGCAGGTAAAATAATTCTGTCTGATGTTGTGACAGTCTGTAAAAATCCTCCTTTTCAAGCGTTGGCTGGCATTTAAAGCTATCCACTTCAAGTATTTTTCTACCGGTACTATACCTTATACCGGTTGCTTTCATTTTATAACTCGAATCGGACGTCCTGAATTTCATGTCTTCAAACGCTATGTCAATATCCTTTGAATAGGCAACTCTTTCAGGATCTGCTGCAGAAACACTATCAATATCCACATCTTTAAAAACCGCATCGCATTTATCGAATTGCAGTTTTGCAGATTCAGCAGTATCAGCATGGCGGTATAATAATTTTAAACCGTCGAGCCTGATTTCATCAACAGAAACTTTGCGTATGTCGTGCTGAATGGATTTCCATATTGGAGCGTTCCATTCAGTGTGCGATTGCACGCGTGGATGTCGTGATAGGGTAATGTTCGCTTCCTTTGATCGTATTTTATCAATATGAATTTTTTTACTGAAGATGAGAGATAAAAGGTCTATTCCATTTATCGTTCCCTTCTTTAAATTCAGCTGCATGGTAATTGAAGGCAATTGGTTATGAACTTCAAGGTCACGATAATGGTTGCTATCAATTTTAATCTGTAGATTTTGAACCTCAACACGACCTCCGAGTATATGTGCCTCTAAATCTCCAAGAGAATACGTATACAGACTGTCTGACCCTTCTATGATAAATGTTTTCAACCTTGACCGCACAACCGGTGCAATCAATTGATTTAAAACAATAAGGATAATCAGAAAGAAAAAAATAACGGTAGAAACAGTAAAAATAATTTTCCTGCGCCTTGTTAATCTGAAGGTACCCATGGTATGGAAATGAAAAATTCCGTGCCATCAGCCCATCACAAACCGGTATCCGATACCTTTAATCGTAATGATTTCTATAGATGGATCATATTTAAGGTATCCACGTAGTTTAGTGATATATACATCCAGGTTGCGGCTGTTAAAGAATGAATCACTTCCCCATAAAAGCGTAAGGATCTCACTCCGTTCAACAATTTTATCCCGGTTTTCACAGAGTATCTTCAGTAATTCACTTTCCCTGTAGGAAAGTTTGCGTTGCTCGGATGGATGATTCAGCGTTTGTCTTTTTGTATTGAAA
>JBJMLW010000315.1:0-2116 GCA_045805105.1 Flavisolibacter sp.
GTACCTGGCAGCACTGGAATCACGCAACAAAATGTCTGTGGAACAACACATGGAAACTTCTGCATTAAAACTAAAATCTGCACGACCAACAGCAGTGAACCTGGCATGGGCGGTAAACCGGCAGATGGATGTTCTTTCTTCCTGTTCAACCATCGATGAAGTGATATTTAAAACAAAACAAACAGCCATTGATATTGCTGATGAAGATGCAAAATTTTGCCGTAGTATCGGAAAACATGGTCTTCAGCTGATAGAAAAAATAGCAAAAAAGAAAAAAGATGGCATTGTAAATATTCTTACCCATTGTAATGCGGGTTGGCTTGCATTCGTTGATTATGGTTCTGCAACAGCTCCATTGTATGCGGCGGCAAAAAAAGGCATCAACATTCATGTATGGGTGGATGAAACGCGCCCACGTAACCAGGGTGCCGGATTAACGGCATGGGAACTACTTGAAGAGGGAATTCCTCATACAGTAATTACAGATAATACCGGCGGGCACCTGATGCAGCATGGAATGGTTGACATGGTAATTACCGGTGCTGACAGGGTTACACGCAGCGGTGATGCTGCTAATAAAATAGGTACTTATCTGAAAGCACTGGCAGCCCATGATAACAATATTCCCTTTTATGTTGCGCTTCCGTCTTCAACTTTTGATTGGAATATTTCTGATGGCCTTAAAGAAATTGAAATAGAAGAACGAAGTGGCGATGAGGTAAAATATATTACAGGTCTCACAGAAGAAGGAATCAAAAGAGTTTTGGTAACGCCCCAGGGCAGCCCGGTATCAAATTATGGTTTCGATGTAACACCTTCGAGGCTGATCACCGGCCTGATTACTGAAAGAGGAATATGCAAAGCCTCTGAAAAGAGTATACAGAAACTTTTCCCAAAGAAAAAAAGATAAAGAATAGCCCCCGGGAAACAAAGTTCTACTATGCAACCAGGATTCTCTGTGTGTGCGTGGTTAACTTTTAACAAAATCACACGAAAAATGTAGGATAACTTTAAATAGACCCTACTTTTTTTTATATCAAAACCCTTTTTATGAAACATTTTTTTACACTTTTTCTTATTTGTGTATTCTTCTCTTCTGCTAAATCACAATCAAAAAAAGATCTTGCTGTTTCATTGAGTGCAGGAGTTTTAAACAGTCCTTATTATACCAATGCGCACGCTGATCATTTCTATGGAGCTGCATTCGATTATTATTTATCTGACAGGAGCATTATTTCTGCAGGATACTTTGCCGGTAAGCATGATTATTTTGATAGTATACTTTCGAATACCACAAATTATTTTTTGAATAACGGAAGCAATTCAGAGGCGATTTACAATACTTTTACAGTTCAGTACAAATATAAAATTATCAATACTTCGAAATTCAGTCTGGTGCCGGCGGTTGGTTTGGGCATGATGACTCATACGAAAAGGTATCCGTATGAAGAAGGACCGACAACTTATATCAGGTATTCTTCCTGGACAGACCTTGTATTTCCAGTTAACCTTGACATGAATTATAGCTTTTCAGATCATTGGCAGGCAGGAATTACAAGCGGCTTGCTGATCCACCCGGATTATCCGGTTCTTGCTTTACATATCGGACCGAAGTTGTCTTATATCATTAAATAAATCGTGAAGACAGAATTCATCGTACTTCACCTGTTTTACTCTTGGGAGTGTACCCCAATGGATCCAATAAAAGCTAACGCAGGTTTCTGATTTCTTCTTAAATTCATCCGGACTATGATTGCCACTGTGTGTTTTCTGCAGCGCGCATTTTGCGTTTACTGATTTCCATTCATCTGAACCGTAGATCAATAAGCAGTGGTTTAAAATTGAAAATTCCAATGATGAATCTGATTCAGGTGGCTGCACACACTTCTGGGTAATATTTAACTTCAATAAATTCTTTTAAGATGGAAACAAAAAACAGAACTGTCATTACAGTGGAAACAACATTACAGTCACCGCTGGATAAGGCATGGCAATCATTCACTGAACCCCGTCATATCACACAATGGTGCCAGGCCTCCGAAGACTGGCATGCCCCTTTTGCAGAAAATGACCTGCGGACAGGCGGCAAATTCAAAACCACAATGGCAGCGAAAGA
>JBJMLW010000316.1:0-6291 GCA_045805105.1 Flavisolibacter sp.
AATCCTGAAGAATCCATAGACTTTCATGGATTTACAGGACCCTTTATTCAATATACCTATGCGAGGTTGCGGTCAATTTTAAGAAAAGAAAGTGCATTGGATTCACCTTTAAAAATTACAACTTCACTTTTCCCGCTGGAGAAGGAATTAATACTCCTGCTCGATCAATATCCTGATCATGTGCGACAGGCATCAGTAGAATATAATCCATCCGCCATAGCTAATTATATTTACAGCGTAGCTAAAACCTGCAATTCATTTTATACAGAACACCGCGTTTTAAAAGCTGAAAGTGAACAGAAGAAAGTTTTGCGCCTGCAGCTTTGCAACCTTACAGCATCTGTTATCAAAAGTGGTATGCATTTATTGGGAATAAGGGTTCCTGAACGAATGTGACCTCCATTCAGCTGGCTAAAAATTTAATTGTAGATTAGTATATATTTTTTGCTTTGCCAACTTCAATTTTCATTGATATACTTTCCGGGATCCTCATCATAATCGGTGTGATTTGCCTCCTTACAGCATTTAAAAAAGATTTCATGCCCGAACATATACGTAGCAAAAAATTTTATATCGCTGCGCGTGCCAAGAGGCTTCACCTGGTTTTTATCGGATTTGGTTTACTGGTAGTTAGTACGGCACTGATATTATTTTATTGAAGGAAAAGCTTCCGCTCAATTCGTATGATTTTCATTCTATCAAATCAGTTATCCGTTCTGTCAAGTGAAAAGTAATGAGCATCATTTCCTGATGTGAAATGAAAATGAATCAGAATCTTTTAAAACCCTGGTAATTCTTTCTTTTGCTTCAAATTCTGTAACGAAGGATCCATCTGGATAGCTTTATCGCAGATAGCCATACCTCTTTCCTTTTCCCCTTTTTTCTGATAACTCATTCCGATCATATAAAGTGCGCTGGCATTATTGGGATCAATGGCAAGGAGCTGGTCAAAGAAACTGATAGCATCATCATACTTTTTGGAATCGTAGTAGGCTTCTGCGAGACTGTTCAGCAGGTATGTATCTGAAGGACGTTTTTGTATCATGTCTTTCAGAATATCAATTCCTTCATTCAGCTTTCCTGCATTAAGATAGGCAGTAGAAAGATTCTGCATGTATTCGCGATCTTTTTTATAACCCTTATCTCCTGCTTCAATCATATACTTTAAAGCATTCTTCGGGTCTGGAACGGCATCGTATATAAGAGCCATTTCATAGATCCATCGGTTTTGCTGTGGCTCCAGGGCGATAGCCTTCTGAAAGTAAATAAGTGCATTTTTGTAATTATACATATCTGCGTAGGAACGTGCAATGGTATAGGGAACATCTGAGTTCTGTGGCTGCTCCTTTTCTGCGATCTGTAAATATTTTATCGCATTTCCCAGGTCTTCTTTTTCGTAAAATGATTTTCCAAGGTAATAAGCTGTTTGTTCCGCAGGCTTTACCTTTTTCAAAAGACTGGCATATTTGATGACATCATCAAATTGGCGGCTGTTAAAAGAAAGTAACATCAGCTGCCTGTAAGTACTGTCCGACTGGTCACCCAATTTTTCAAGAAGCTGAAACTTTTCTTTTGCCTGGGCATAACGGTTCATGTGCAGGTAACCTGCGGCCATTTCACTGACTATTTTTTTATCACTGGAATTATACCTGAAAGCTTTTTCAAATTGCTTTACCGATTCAAGCTGGCGGCCCTTGCCTTTTTCCTCCAATCCTTTCTGGTAATAAAAAGATGCACTGTCGGTTTGAGCATTTGATAGAATAGAAATGGAAATAACAACAAGTGAAAGAATGATTTTACGCATAGGATATGTAATATATATAGTACTGAAATTTAGAAATAAAAACCTGCTTTTTCAAGCAAACCGGTCATCAATCTGCAAAATTATTTCACTAAGTGTTTACTTTATCACAATAGCTCCTAACGGAGGCAAATTTACCAGTAACAGGTATTTCTTTTCTTCTTTATTAACAATTTCCATCCTGATATCCGGGTTGGTTACATTGCCAGATCCCCAGTATTTGGCCTCATCGCTATTAAAAATTTCCTTTTTGTAGAGCCTGCCATAAATATAAATTTCCCAGTTCCAGCGTGGAACAGGAGTTAGATTAAGAATCACTAGAACCTCATCTTCCGGATCTTTTCCCTTTCTTCTGTAAACTATTACACATTCATCCCTGTGGTTAAGATCCACCCATTCAAAACCATTTACATGAAACTGGTTTGAATAGAATGCGGGTTCAGATGTGAGCATGTGATTGAGATCACGCACGCATTGCTGAAGTTTTTTGTGCGGTTCGTGTTCAAGAAGATACCAGTCAAGTTCCGATTTGTAATTCCATTCACTCGTCTGCCCAAACTCATTACCCATAAAAAGCAGTCTTCCTCCAGGGTGTGTCCACATGTATGTATAAAGACTGCGGAGGTTGGCAAATTTTTGCCATTCATCTCCGGGCATTTTATAAAGCATGGGTGATTTTCCATGTACCACCTCATCATGACTGAGTGGAAGCATAAAGTTTTCATCATAGAAATACATCATACTGAATGAAAACTTGTTCTGGTGATCTTTACGATAAACAGGATCCATTTTAAAATAATCCAGTGTATCATGCATCCACCCCATCATCCATTTCATTCCAAATCCAAGTCCACCTGCAAATGTCGGTCGGCTTACACCAGGCCAGTCAGTAGCTTCTTCAGCAATGGTTTGTGTATTGGGAAAATCCCTGAAAATTGTTTCATTCAGGTCTTTAATAAATGCAATTGCTTCTATGTTTCCATTTCCGCCAAATTCATTTGGTTCCCATTGTCCATGAGAACGGGAATAATCAAGCTTCAGCATTGATGAAACAGCATCAACTCTTATTCCATCGATATGATAAAGATCAAACCAGAAACGTGCGCTGCTGATAAGGAAGGATTTTACCTCTCCCCTTTTATAATTGAAAATATAACTGTTCCAATCCGGATGAAACCCTTTTCGCATGTCTGCATATTCATAAGTATGTGTTCCATCAAACATGAATAATCCATGCGCGTCATAAGGGAAATGTGATGGAACCCAATCCAGAATTACACCAATTCCATTTTGATGAAGCGTATCTATCAGGTGCATGAGACCTTCAGGTGGACCGAACCTTGATGTTGCAGCAAAAAATCCCGTGCACTGGTATCCCCAGCTGCCATCAAATGGATGTTCCATTACAGGCATCAGCTCTACATGTGTAAAACCCATTTCCTTCACATAAGGAACGAGTTTTTCAGTGATCATTCCATAATCATTATACAGTTCTTCATTATTACGGTCAGGCCTCATCCAGCTGGCCAGGTGCACTTCATACACACTCCAGGGTGCACCCAGTGAATTATGTTCTGCACGTGAGTTCACCCATTCTGCGTCATGCCACTGGTAATCGAATTCCCACGTGATGGTGGAAGTAGCTGGTCTTTTCTCCCAGAAGTTAGCGAATGGATCTCCCTTTTCAGTTGTAATGCCTTCAAAGCCTGTAATATGATATTTGTATAGTTCACCTTTGGGAACACCAGGAATGAATCCTTCCCAGATACCACTTTTATCCCAACGCGGTGTAAGCTCATGACTGGAAGGATTCCATTGATTAAAGTTTCCGATTACAGCAACGCGCGTAGCATTTGGTGCCCATACACAGAAATAATATCCTTCAGTTTCTAATACAGTTATTTTTTTTGAACCAAATTTTTTGTACAGGGAATAATTTGTTCCATTCTGAAAGGTCTGAATGTCGTCGTCATATAGGATGGAATAATTCCAAACAGGTTTGGATGTGTCTACAAAATTCCTGTCTTCATATCGTTCATTAACCTTTAAAGGTTTTTCCTTAATACCCGGCACATCATTGGCAGAAATTGATACCGGACTATTTTGTTTTATCGGACCATCGGTTTCCTGCATCTTTAATGGCTTTGCCGTTTAAGTAAAGTTAACAAGTCGCTAAGGTTTTCCGTCCTAAATTGTTAACCAAATTCGCGCCAACCAATCTGATATGAGAATATTGCTAACAGTGCTACTGTTTTTTATAGGAATTCAGCTATTTGCACAGCAGCCATCTGTCACCGGTAAAGTAAAGGACACACTCGAAAATAAAAACCTCCATAATGCATCTGTTTCATTGATCCGCAAATCGGATTCGACATTGTTTGCATTCGTCCGCACTAATGACCAGGGTGAATTTGCATTCAGGCAGGTATTCCCAGGAAAGTATTATATACTTGTTACTTACCCGAAGTTTGTTGATTATACCGATGAATTAGAAGTTGGTAATACTGATCAAAGTCTTGGTACTCTTGCCTTGACAGAACAAACCAAGTTGCTTGAAGAAGTTATCGTAAAGCAGAACGTGGCCATCCGGATGAAAGGTGATACAATCGAATACAAGGCCGACAGCTTTAAAGTACAGGAAGGTGCAACGGTTAAAGACCTGCTGCGCAGATTGCCGGGCTTACAGGTTGATAGTAAGGGACAAATTACTGCACAGGGGCAAAAAGTGGAAAAGGTACTTGTTGATGGTGAAGAATTCTTTAGTGATGATCCGGCCGTTGTAATAGAAAATCTTCGTGCTGATGCCATTGATAAAGTTCAGTCTTACGATAAGAAAAGCGATCAGTCAGAATTTACTGGGGTTGATGATGGCAGCCGTTCAAAAACACTCAACCTTGTATTGAAGGATGATAAGAAAAAAGGATACCTCGGAAAAGTTGTTGTTGGAGGTGGAACCAGTGAACGCTACTCCGACCAGGCAATGCTGAATTATTTCAAGGGGAAGAAAAAAGTTTCCGTCTATGGCATAGCATCCAATACAGGTACTACCGGCCTTGGATGGGAAGACCGGTCCAAGTTTGGATCGGGAAATGATTTTGATGATGCTGATGTTGAAATGGGAGCCGGATATATTATGATCAACAGCGAAGGCGATAATGATTTCAGTGACTGGGGTAATACTTATTATGATGAAGGGATTCCCCGCACATTAAAAGCAGGAGCCCACTTCTCCAATAAATTCAACAAAGACAAGCAGAATATCAACGCGAATTATACCATCAATGATGTGCACATAAATGCTGAGGGGAATTCTCTTACAAAGTATTTACTTCCTGATTCTGCTTACTACTCCCGCGAATCGCACCTGAGTAAATCAGATAAAACTACCCAGATGCTAACGGGTATTTATGATGTAAAGATCGATTCTATGTCTTCCTTGAAGTTCAAATTAAATGGGAAGGTGACGCATTCTGAAAATATTACTAAAAGCCATACGCAATCAGAAAATGAAGAACTTGTTCCTGTAAATATGAATGACAGAACCAATACAGCGAATTCGGACAACAAGATTTTCCTTGGAAGTGTATTGTGGCGTCAGAAGTTCAGGAAGAAAGGCCGGACACTTTCCTTAACAGCATCTCATAAAATTTCTGATATTGATATGGATGGTTATCTTTTATCAGCAACTGATTTTCTGAATAATGGTGTTGTTTCCAAAACAGATAGTATCAACCAGCTGAAGACAAATATGTCTGAAACCATTACTACCACATCAAAGCTTGTTTTTACTGAAGCACTCAGTAAAAAAACAATGCTGGAACTGAATTATGTATTTAATCGTACAAACAGTACATCGGACCGTAAAAGTTTTGATGAGAATAATGGAAAGTATGAACAGTTGAATTATACTTATAGTAACAAATATAGTCTCAACTACCTTTCCAATAATGGCGGTGCGAAGATCCAGTACAATGGTAAAAAACTTGTAGCCAATATTGGTTCGAATGTAGGTGTATCTCATTACAGGCAGCTTGATTCAACGGGTAAAGAAGACAGGCATTACAGTTATACCAACCTGTTCCCCACATCCAGGATCAGTTACAAGTTTGCTGCACAAAGGAGTATAAATTTCAATTATACAGGAACGCCCCAACCACCGAGCATTGAACAGATCCAGCCTTTAAGAGAGAATATTGACCCGCTTTTTATAAAAGTCGGGAACCCGAATCTGAAGCAATCGTTCCGTCATAATTTTTCGGTATTCTTCAATGACTTCAAAATGCTTACAGGAAGAAGCATATGGATCAATGCTTCAATAACGCCTGTATATAATGCCATAGTAACCAGCCAGACTACAGTCAATGGTGTTACTTCTCAACGCTATATCAATACAAAGGGAAACTATAATTACTGGTTTTATGGTTCTTATAATTTTAAGTTGAAGAAGGCGGACCTCAATACAGGTGTGAATTTGAATTTCAATGGCGGAC
>JBJMLW010000317.1:0-2983 GCA_045805105.1 Flavisolibacter sp.
AAGGCATTCATCCTATCATCACAATTTAATTGCACATTGCAACAGCCGCACACCCCGCTGGGATGGCATCAGAAATATTCCTGAAGAGAACTGTGATTTCGTCAACAATGTTATTTACGATTGGGGACACAATAATGTTTATGCCGGTGAAGGTGGTAACTATAACATCGTAAACAACTACTATAAGTACGGTCCATCAACAAGCAAAACGGTAATGTATAGAGTGGCCAATCCATGGAGTAAGCCGCCCTCCATTGGTTTTGGCAAATGGTATATTGATGGCAACTATGTTGATGGAAATGCTGAAGTAACAGCGGATAATTGGAAGGGTGTAACTATCGAAAACGGTAAAACTTCTGATGTGAATGTGGTGAAAGTGGTTTCGTCCTCTTTTCAATTGGTTCCTATAAATATGCAATCGGCAAGAGATGCGTATGAATCAGTTTTGCAAAATGCGGGTGCTGTTCTTCCAAAAAGAGATACGTTGGATGAAAGAATCATCAGTGAAGTAAAAACAAGAACAGGAAGAATGATTGATGTACAGGGAGGCTATCAGCATGGTACAGCTTATGAACAAACCCTGAATGCATGGCCGGCATTGCATTCGCTGCCTGCACCCGTAGATTCCGACAAAGATGGAATGCCTGATGACTGGGAAAAAAACAATGGGCTAAATCCTAATGATCCTTCCGATGCATCTGCAATAAAGCTTCATAAATTTTATTCGAACGTCGAGGTGTATGTAAACAGTTTGGTGAAATAAATTTTAAGCAATGAGAGGCCTTTTGGTGTTCAGTTTTCTGTTTTTAGTGTCTTTTGCTTTGCCGCCAAAAAAAATAAAGATATGGCTCATTGGTGATTCCACTATGGCCAACAAGGAAATAAAAGCGTATCCTGAAACCGGATGGGGAATGCCTTTTACTAATTTTTTTGATTCATCGGTCACAGTTGATAATCGTGCAAAAAATGGAAGAAGCACACAATCCTTTATTGATGAAGGTTTATGGAAACCGGTGGTCGATAATTTAAAGGAAGGCGATTATGTGTTTGTTCAATTCGGGCATAACGATGAAGTGCCTACCAAGAAAACCTATACCACCGAAGAGCAGTTCAAAAACAATTTGATCCGTTACGTAAATGAAACAAGGGGCAAAAAAGCCAATCCTGTATTAATAACTCCTGTAGCGCGAAGAAAGTTTGATTCAACAGGGAAAGTTGTGGGAACACATGAAGTGTATTCCCAGATCGTTCGTTCAGTTGCAAAACAATTGAATGTTCCATTGATTGATCTTGACAAAAAGAGCCAGGCTTTGCTTCAACAATTTGGTGTAGATAATTCAAAACTATTGTACAACCATTTACAGCCTGGGGAACATCCTAATTATCCTGATGGTAAAATCGATGATACACACTTTAGCGAATTAGGTGCAAGAAAAATGGCTGAAATTGTTCTGGCAGAAATAAAGGAAAGTAAACTTCCATTAGCAGATCATATTTATCAACCTGTGAAAAAATAATTGAAATGAAAAGATCAATTTTCATTTTTGCAGCAGTATTGTTTGCTTTTTCTTTCCCCGTGAAGAAAAAAATAAAACTTTATTTGATTGGTGACTCCACCATGTGTGAATACGAATCAAAAAGGGCACCTCTCACCGGCTGGGGAATGCCTTTTAAATTTTTTTTTGATTCAACAGTTGTAGTTGACAACAGGGCAAAAGGTGGAAGAAGCACAAGAACTTTTCTTAGCGAAAACCGTTGGCAACCTATTGCAGACAGTTTGCAGGAAGGTGACTATGTGTTAATGCAATTCGGGCACAACGATGAAGCGAAAGAAGAAAAATATAAAGACCGCTACACACCGGTTCCCGACTATAAAACCAATTTGATGAAATTTATTTCAGAAACGAGAGCGAAGAAAGCAATACCTGTTATTATTACACCTGTTAGCCGGATGCGTTTTAATAAAGACGGAAAGGAGGAAGAGACACATCCGGAATATACGGCTGCATGTTATGAAGTAGCAAAAGAGTATAGGGTGGCATTGATCGATCTTGACAAAAAGAGTCGTGAATTATATAATCAACTGGGGCGTGACAATACAAAGTTGTTGTTCATGCAATTGGAGCCTGGGGAAAATCCATCCTATCCTGACGGCCAAAACGATAACACACATTTTAATGAATATGGCGCCAGGCGAATTGCTGAATTGGTATTGCAAGGTGTGAAAGAAAATAAAATTGAATTAGCTGATCGCATTGTAAAGCCAAACTAATGGAAACAATTAAATGGTTCCGGTGTTTTGTAGTGCCAGGCATGATGTTATTGCATTTGTCCAATATTGCGCAATCAAAAGCAGGAATAACCAGCAAGCCGGACACTTCTTACACAACATACAGCGCTTACATCAGTAGCAGGAAGACGAACCCGGATATTAAAATCGTAAATGAGTTTCACTCCAGGTTTGTAAAAGAAAAAAGAAACATTACTTACTGCCATTCCGGAGAAAGAAAATTATTGCTTGATGTTTTTTATCCGGGTGCAAAAACGAGGAGCAAAAGAGTAGCGATCATGATTATTCATGGTGGCGGATGGAGATCCGGGAACAGGACCCAACATTATCCTCTTGCGCAACGGTTAGCTGATTTGGGATATGTCTGTTTCACTCCTGAATATCGCTTGTCAACAGAAGCCCTGTACCCTGCTGCAGTATATGATTTAAAGGCTGCATTAAGGTGGATTCATGCCAATGCAAAGAAATATAATATTGATACTAATAAGGTCGCAGTACTTGGCTTTTCTGCAGGTGGCGAACTGGCTGCATTCTTAGGAGTAACTGTTGGCAATTCAAAATTTGAAGGGGCGGAATGTAACGTAGAAGCTTCATCATCAACGAATGCAATTATTGATTTGGATGGTACCCTTTCCTTTGTTCACCCTGAATCCGGCGAAGGTGATGACAGTAAAAGGACTTCTGCCGCTACAT
>JBJMLW010000318.1:0-6884 GCA_045805105.1 Flavisolibacter sp.
AAACACTATCTGTGGAAACAATAATTTTTTTAGTTCTGAAATTTGATGTGGGTTGGTTGAAAACAGGAAGCTGTGTTTTGGATACCATTTCAATTAGCAATAGCTGGAACAAAAGCAGTATGCGGCTCAGCAGCTTCAATTGCAAAGGTTTTTCAAGAATGCTAAAAATCTGGTTTTTTACGGTCTAAACATAGGAATTATTGTTAAAGGATGGAAGGAAGAAGGGTATTAAGGTATTGGGGTATTAGGGTGTTTGGTTTAAACCACGGAGACACGGAGGCACGGAATTACACAGGGTTTATTCCAAAACCCATGAATTTAGAATGAATTCTAACTTTTGATTAAAATATGCTGTGGTCTGTCTTCCGTGTACTGTCGACTGACTTACTTCTCTGCCGATAATCCTGCAAGCATATATTCTTTATGCATCCGGGAAATGTTGGTTATAGATATTTCTTTCGGACAAACAGCTTCACAGGCTCCTGTAAAGGTGCATGAACCAAAACCTTCTTTATCCATTTGCGCAACCATGCTCAGCGACCTGTTTTTTCTTTCGGGATCGCCCTGGGGCAGAAGGGCAAGGTGTGCAATCTTTGCTGATGTAAACAGGGAAGCAGAAGCATTTTTACACGCAGCCACACAGGCTCCGCAGGCAATACAGGTTGCCGCGGCAAAGGAGGCATCCGCCTTATCTTTTTCTATCGGAATGGAATTGCCATCAACAGCATTCCCGGTATTAACTGAAATAAATCCACCCGCCTGTATAATACGGTCAAACGCAGAACGGTCTGTTACCAGGTCTTTTATCACAGGAAATGCTTTTGCTCTCCACGGTTCCACTATAATTGTCTCTCCATCTTTGAAGGCACGCATATGTAACTGACAGGTTGTTGTTGCATGCCAGGGACCATGTGGCCGTCCGTTAATATACATCGAACACATGCCACAGATCCCTTCCCTGCAGTCGTGATCAAAAGCAATGGGTTCTTTTCCTTCATTGATCAGGCGTTCATTTAACACATCGAACATTTCAAGGAACGACATTTCAGATGAAATATCTTTTACTTCATAACGTTCAAACTTTCCTTCAGCATGCCTGTTTGCTTGTCGCCATACTTTCAGCGTCAGGTTCATATTGTAATGTTCCATAGTAGCTAATGACTTTTATCGGTTAGCATTCAGCCAGATCTCTTTATTGTTGAATATTCACTTTGTATTTAATGCTCCTAAAAATTTTCAATAAAAAAACTGACACCTTTTCAATTTAAAAAATCTTATCGCTTGCTGCTAAAGCTTTTACTTATAGCTTCTCTGCGTTGGTTTCACTTCTTCATAAAGCAAATTTTCTTTATGAAGTTTCCAATTACTGTCACCATTATATTCCCAGGCAGCAACAAACATATATTCTGAATCATGCCTGAGTGCTTCTCCTTCTTCTGTCTGGTGTTCTTCCCTGAAATGTCCGCCGCAACTTTCGCCTCTTTGAAGTGCATCCAAGCACATCAACTCACCGAGTTCAATAAAATCGGCAACACGGCCGGCTTTATCCAGTTCAGGATTGAATTCATTTATTTTACCCGGAATGCGTACATCATTCCAGAATTCTTTTTTTAATTCCCTGATTTCCCGGATGGCCTCTTCAAGTCCTTTTGCGTTGCGTGCCATACCACATTTATCCCACATGATCTTCCCGAGTCTTTTGTGGAAATTTTCTACCGTTACATTTCCTTTAATGTTCATCAGTCGTTCGATGCGTTCGCGAACAGCCGCTTCGGCTTCAACAAATGCAGGATGATCAGTTGATATGGCTTTCACACGGATCTCATCCGCGAGGTAGTTTCCGATTGTGTAGGGAATTACAAAATATCCGTCTGCAAGTCCCTGCATCAATGCCGAGGCACCGAGACGATTGGCACCATGATCAGAGAAATTACATTCTCCCAACGCATACAGGCCGGGGATATTTGTCATGAGTTCATAATCCACCCATAAACCTCCCATTGTATAGTGAACAGCCGGGTAAATCCTCATTGGAATTTCATATGGATTTTCACCAGTAATCTTTTCATACATGTCAAACAGGTTGCCGTATTTTTCTTTTACAACCTCTTTACCCAATTTAATAATTTCTTCAGGTGATGCCTGTGTGTTGCCATGCTTACCTGCTTCAACCTTTCCATAACGCTGGATGGCAGATGCATAATCGAGGTACACTGCCTGTTTGGATGTACCCACACCAAAACCTGCATCACATCGTTCCTTGGCCGCTCTTGATGCAACATCACGCGGAACGAGGTTACCGAATGCGGGATATCTTCTCTCGAGATAATAATCTCTTTCTTCTTCAGGTATCTCCGATGGTTTTCTTGTATCACCCTGTTTTTTAGGCACCCAGATTCTTCCATCATTCCGCAATGACTCAGACATTAATGTAAGTTTCGACTGGTGCTCGCCGGTAACAGGAATACATGTTGGATGTATCTGGGTAAAACATGGATTTCCGAAATAGGCACCTTTCCTATGCGCTTTCCATATTGCTGTTACATTACTTCCCATGGCATTGGTGGAGAGATAAAATACATTACCATATCCTCCGCTGCACAGAAGCACTGCATGTCCGAAATGTCGTTCAAGTTCACCGGTGATCAGATCGCGTGCAATGATGCCCCTGGCCTTGTCATCAATCATGACAATGTCAAGCATTTCATGCCTGCTATACATTTTTACATTCCCCAGGGCTACTTGTCTTTCGAGCGACTGGTATGCACCTATCAGTAATTGCTGGCCTGTTTGACCTGCTGCATAAAATGTGCGTTGTACCTGTGTTCCCCCGAAAGACCTGTTGCTTAAAAGTCCGCCATATTCACGCGCAAAAGGAACACCCTGTGCCACGCACTGGTCAATAATGTTGGCACTAACTTCAGCAAGCCGGTGTACATTGGCTTCTCGTGAACGATAATCTCCACCTTTAATGGTATCATAGAAAAGCCTGAAGACCGAATCTCCATCATTCTGGTAATTCTTTGCAGCATTAATTCCACCCTGCGCGGCAATTGAGTGAGCTCTTCTTGGAGAATCCTGGAAACAAAATGCCTTTACCTTATATCCCAGTTCACCCAAAGAAGATGCAGCGGAAGCACCAGCGAGACCTGTACCTATGACTATGATCTCAAGGTTTCTTTTGTTGGCCGGGTTTACCAGCTTAACATGTCCCTTGTAATCTTCCCATTTTTTTTCAAGCGTGCCTGCCGGAATTTTTGCATCAACCATAAGAATATCTATGATTTTTTGATGTTTGATTTTTTGATTTGTTCATTCATCCTCACTATCAATATTTTCTTTCATTTCAGAATTTTGATTTCAAATCATAGATCTGAAAATCAAAAATCGAAGATTTAATCAGGGTGCTACCCAATGGAAATACATGCTCACCGGCATCATCGCAAAAAGAAAACAAACAATTACAGTAAATCCATAACCAATTACTTTCAATGACGCAAGGTATTTTCTATTGTGTACGCCTATAGTGCGGAATGCACTGTGAAACCCATGAAAAAGATGAAAGGCCAGGGAAATCACACCAACGAGGTATAGAATCACTACCCATGGTTCCTGGAATATTTCATACATTTTTAAAAATAAATTGTGGTACTGTTTACCATTATATGTTACTTCCTCCAGGTTGTTTGTAATACGTGAAGGAATCCAGAAATGAGAAATATGTATAACCAGGTAAATAAAAATCAATGTTCCCAGGATCGCCATGTAACGGCTCATCCATGTACTTCCCCTGTTACCAAGACTTACAGCATAGCCTTTTCTTCTTCTTGTTTTGTTCTTGATTTCAATAGCATAACCCTGGATGATGTGAAGCAGAAACCCGGCGAATAAGCCGATTTCCATAATACGGATCACAATGGAATTGCCCATGAAATACGCTGCACGGTTAAACATTGATCCATTATCTGAGGGATTAAAAACGCTGAGGTCATTAAAAATGCAGGAGTTAAGTCCAACGTGAACAACAAGAAAAGAAATGAGAAAAAAACCTGTCAGCGCCATTACTATTTTTCTACCGACTGCCGAAGTGAAGAATTGCGACCATTTCATAATGTCAGAGGGGATTGAAAAATTTACGCAAAGTTAAGCCCCGATCTTCAGAAAATCCAATGAAAAATAGGTTACATCGGCAGCCGCCGGTTCAGCTCATCGTCTATTTTTCGGAAAAGGTGGTAAGGTTTGTACGTTCGCCAGTTCGTTAAATCCATCAGCTCAATATAATAATTCAACTTGGCCTTTTTGAAATCATATTGTGTGGCTTCAGGCATATTAATACTAACAATCCATCCACTTTCCTCACTTACCTCATCATACCATTCCTGGTAATAATCCTTGTCGCCACTATGAAAATTAAGTACGTGTTCGCTTACAAGGATGAATTTGTAAATGCCCTCATCCATAAATTTATCAGCTACCTCACGTTTCAGTTCCATGATATCATTTTCAATTGCGTCATTCCATTCACCAATCATTTCTATAATTACATAATGTTCATCATAGTTGGCCTGAAGAACTTTCAGATATAGTGTACGGCTCCCGAAGTCATCCCACTGTGGATGGATATAATAATTGTAAACGGTTGAAGTGAATTCAAATTCAGAATACTCCCTTTTAAAAAATGGTGAGCGTTCATCTTCCTCGCTAACATATATATATCTCCAGTTGTAATATGGTTCTATATCATGCATTACTATGCTGATCTTTGATCTCTGATCTGGAGATCTGTGATTTTAAATTCAAAGATGCCAAATCAAAAATCAAACATTTAGTTTGTTATTCATTAAGTTTATAATTATCTACTGCTTTCTTTACACTTCCATACTGCAGCAACAAATCCTTGGCTGTTTCGTATTCTTTAAGTCCTAATTTATCCATTATCATTTTCGTGCCACGGTCGATTAGTTTTTCATTTGTCAGCTGCATGTTCACCATTTTATTGTCCTCTACCCTTCCAAGCTGAATCATTACTGTAGTGGAAATCATGTTAAGGATCAGTTTCTGGGATGTACCACTTTTCATTCGCGTACTGCCTGTAACAAATTCAGGACCTACCTCTGCTTCAATGGGAAAATCAGCCACATCTGTGAGTGGAGAACCCGGGTTGTTGGTGATACATCCTGTAGTAATATTTCTGCGCTGGCATTCGGCGAGTGCACCAATAACATAGGGTGTTGTGCCGCTTGCAGCAATACCTACTACAACATCTTTCTTATTGATGCTATGAGATGCAAGGTCAAGCCAGCCCTGTGTTGAATTATCTTCTGCATTTTCAACTGCCTTTGTTATCGCTTCATCGCCACCGGCAATTACTGCAATCACAAGACCATAAGGAACACCATAAGTAGGCGGACATTCACTTGCATCCACAACAGCCAGTCTTCCGCTTGTTCCTGCGCCGATATAAAAAAGCCGACCACCGGCCAGCATTTTATCTGTAATCGCACCAACAAGACGCTTGATCTGCGGTATTGTTTTTTCAACCGCAGTAGCTACTGTTTTATCTTCCCTGTTAATATTGGTTAGAATTTCACCTATGGACATATTCTCCAGGTGGCGATACTTACTCGGCTGTTCTGTAATTTTAGTAAACTCCATTTTGTAAATCAAAATTCTAAGATAAGACCATAGACCATGGACGATAGACCATGGTCCGAAGACTCAAAGATTTGTAATTCATTTCTTATTCTGATAGCAACCATCCCCAACCAATACCTACCTTCCATTAGAATGAAACGCCACAAGTCCATCCATCGGGTTCTTCATAATTGTTCCTAATTCAAATTCATAAGAGCTGCACAATTGCCTGATCACATCACTGAATCCATCGGCCACGCTTCCCACAAAGCTCACAGGGTATTTCCATATTTCAGCGTATTTGCAAAGGTGCTGGAAGAAAAAATCATTAAGGCCATCTTCAATGATATTTTCAATCATATAATGACCGCGATTCTCAGCTAGAAAAAGGGTGAACGTTGCAAGATAACGGTTTGGTAAAGGTTTCTTGTAAACAGTATCCAGTATCTCCGCTGTCGTTGTAACAAACCTTGCATCAAATCTAGCCCTCAGATCTTCATCGAAAGTATGATAGAGATAATACTGCAAAACCTTTTTCCCGAGATAAGCACCACTGGCTTCATCTCCCAGCACATATCCCAGTCCCGGACTGTTTTTAATGATCTTCTTACCATTAAAGTAACAGGAATTGGAACCTGTGCCAAGTATGCATGCTATTCCTTTTTCATGTCCGCATACGGCGCGGGCCGCAGCCATAAGATCCGTATTTACCGAGATGTTTGCAGCAGGAAAAACTTTTAAAAGAGATTTTTTTACAAGTGCTGCATTCCCCGCATTGGAACAACCGGTACCATAATAATACAGATCATCAATATCCGGTGTTTTCAGCTTCCCTTTAAGTTCAGACTGTACGAGGGTTGAAATCTGTTCCTGGTTTAAAAAATAGGGGCTGATCCCCTGCGTAAAAACTGTTTGCTTTTTCCCGTTTTTTATCAGACACCATTCTGCTTTTGTGGCCCCACTGTCGGCTATCAAGGTAACTCCCATGATTACGCTTAAGATATTGTTGAAATATCGATAGAAACTTCAATCATTCTTTCAAAACTGCTATTTTGCAATAATTTACAAAGTAACGGTAGAGATGAGGAATAATAAAAAATTACAGGTATGGCTTCCTTTGATCTTCTCGCTTGTAATGATCGCAGGCATGTTCTTCGGGTTCAAGCTGCATCAGCAAACAGGAAGTTCAAAAGGATTTTTTAAGCGCGACAAGAGAAGTTCATTGCAGGAAGCGCTTGACCTGATCAAGG
>JBJMLW010000319.1:0-5888 GCA_045805105.1 Flavisolibacter sp.
CTGTTCCAACCATCAAAAAAATTCTGAAGGATGGTGGAAGTGTGATCCTGATGTCGCATTTCGGCCGTCCAAAGGATGGTCCTGAAGAAAAGTATTCGCTGAAACACCTGGTAAAACCACTGGCAGCTGTTCTTGGTACTGAAGTGATGTTTGCACCTGATTGTATTGGTGAAGAAGCCCGCTCGAAGGCATCTCAATTGAAACCAGGTCAGGTATTGCTTCTGGAAAATCTACGGTTCTATAAAGAAGAAGAAAAGGGTGATGAAGCATTTGCTAAAAAACTTTCGCAGCTTGGTGATGTATATGTAAATGATGCTTTTGGAACTGCTCACAGGGCACACGCATCTACCGCTATCATTGCTAAATTTTTTCCACCTGACCGCAAAATGTTCGGACTGGTGATGGAAGGTGAAGTTTCAAGTGCAGAAAAAGTTTTACATAGTTCTCAGAAACCATTTACTGCAATTATTGGGGGAGCAAAGGTTTCAGATAAGATACTCATTATTGAAAATCTACTTGAACGTGCTTCCGATATTATTATCGGCGGCGGAATGGCCTATACATTTTTTAAAGCCATGGGCGGACATATTGGAAAATCACTGGTTGAAGAAGACCGCCTTCAGACTGCGAAAGACCTGTTGAAGAAAGCCGATGCCAAAGGTGTTGCGATTCATCTTCCCTCTGACTCCATTATCGCGGATAAATTTGCCGAAGATGCAAATATTTCTTCTGCTCTCAGCACCACCATCCCGGAAGGCTGGATGGGATTGGACATAGGCTCTCTTGCCTGCGACACTTTCACACGCGTGATCCATCATTCAAAAACAATTTTATGGAATGGTCCGATGGGGGTATTTGAAATGGAGCACTTCCAGCACGGAACCAAATGTGTTGCCCAGGCGGTTGCCTACGCTACAGAAAAAGGAGCTTTCTCTCTGGTGGGTGGTGGCGACAGTGTGGCAGCCGTTAACCAGTTTGGTTTTGCCGACAAAGTCAGTTATGTTTCTACAGGCGGAGGTGCCATGCTGGAATATTTTGAAGGCAGGGAATTGCCCGGCATTGCTGCGATGAAACAGGCATGAGAAGTGAATCGTCAATTGTGTACCACTGAAATGGATTGTAATGCTTTCGAACTTAATTGAAACATTCCTAGTTTACTATAAAATCGAAGCTGGAAACTGCAGTATGACCTGATTGGTCCATTCCCTGAATCATCACCGTGTATTTTCCTTTCTGATCTGATGTATAGAAACTCAATTTCGTTTCGCCCTTCGCATCGGTACTGATGTCCGGTGCCCAGAATAATGTGTTTCGGAAATCAGGTTTCCTGCTGATCTTCTGTTCCGGTGTTTCATAAACAGGCGCATAGAAAATCCTGTTCATTTGAATTCCTTCATAATCGATCCTGACCAGGGTAGGGTCCAGGTCCACTGCTTCAAAATTGTTTTTATACGAAAACAAATTAACTACCCCTGTAAAAATGAAAGGGCCATAAATGTAAGCGTGTGCTATTACTTCAAGTTTCCTGATCTTCAGCGGATCAAATTGAAGAATTTGATCAGGGTCGGAAAGAGGAATGCCATCCAGCATGACAAGCATGTTCTTTTCAAAAAATTCTTTTTTTTCTTCATTGAGGATCTTGATCTTCATTTTTCCATTCCTTGTAAATACATTCACCTCCCTTACATATTCTCTCAGCACTTCTTCCATTGTTGTAAATCTTGTGAATTGGTCAAGATAATAAATGGCATCCGGTCTTCCATAAAATGGAAGCGTATCTGTATAAAAAGGCCGATGGTATTGACTTAGCCCGTCAGAATTATAAATTTGTTCAGTTTGCATACCAATACTATATTCTTCAAGCTTATTATTTTCCCTGGGCGATAAGATCAATGGAATAAACGGACGATCAGTATGCGCATCTGAATATGGACTGCTGATCTCCACCCTGTAACTCTCTGATTTTTCAACCGGCTGTGCCACAACTTCTCCTGCACCATAATAATTTTTTACGTTGAAATGTACGAAGCCATTATCATTGCTCCGCGCCGAAAAAAGAAGAGAGGGTGAGAAAGGCACTGAAAGAAATGCAAGAACATCTTCCACAGGCCGACCTGAATTCTTTTCCGTAATTCGTCCATTGACGATATGTCCATTGAACTCAACCGGGAATGCATAAGAAGGTTGTGAATCGCTCAACATGGATTCCCATTTAAATTTTCTCCATCCATGAACCAACATAAGGTTATCAGTTGCTTCTGTCACCTCTGAATCATCAGAAAAATAATAACCGGGAGATTCGAAATCACCGGTGAGGTCTGAGCGCATCCATAGATAGTTCTGTATATTCATCTGGTTCTCTTCCTGAAGTGAATCGCTTTTGTATACAGCAAGCGACATTTGCACCGGAACATCCCTGTTATCAAGAGTTGTGTGGATATTGATTTCAAATTTTTCTCTTGAGTGGTAGTTTTCATTGTTAGCCGAAATCTTTAATCCAATAGTTGAAGCGGGGCGTTTAAAAAAAAGTCTTTCGCAGATGGGCAGACCTTCTTTTGTAAAAATGGTAAACTGCGAAATGCCATCTCCCAACTTTGATTTATCAATAATAAATTCAGTCTTTGTTTCATGGGACACAGCCTTCATAGCAACTTTTAAAACCTGTCGTGTATGGCCAAGAAGCAATAATTCATAATTACCCAGATTACGATTACTCGTGATCGTTATTATCAGTTGTTGAGTGCCTTCATCTACCAATTTCATCACAAACCCTTGTTCATCTATGGCTGGCAGGTCTTTTTTAATAACGGTTCCACCGGAAATGACAACTACACCTGTATAAGCATCTGCTGAATTAGGCGTGAATGAAAAATTTCCCAACCCAAATTTCAAGGGATGGAACCGGGCAACTGTATCTCCGCCTGCAGATATAATGAAGCCCAATGCGTTGACGCCCTTTCCAAAATTATCCTTAATCGCAAAACCAATCCTGCTTTCCAATCCCCTTACAAGATGGCCTCCTTCAGGAAAGAAATCAACAGAAAAAGAATGCTTTGGTACCAACGCAACAGAATCGCCAGCCTTTAATGGATTCACAATCATGAGCTGCTTTTCAAAGAAAAAGCCGGGACCTAAATTTTTCATCCAGTTTGTATACCCACGCAAGCGATAGTTGCCATTTTTAAGGCTTAATGGCAATTGCAACGAACCGTTGTCTTCCCCAGGCCTCAGAGAGATCATTGTGCGTAATACAGAATTATTCTGTTTGTCGAGAAGATCTACATATAGGATCTTGCTCACCTGAAGTGGTTGATGAAACCAGCCATCAACATAATAGGCTTTGAACCAAACCAGCTCACCCGCTACATAAAAATTCTTATCTGTGTGCAGGTAAATTTTTTCCTGCAGCCTCGTTTTATTGAACTCTTCAAATTTTTTCACCACCGGTTCTGCTGTCATAACCTGTGCATATGCACGAGGAAATAAAAAAAATGAAACAGCCAGCGAAGTAAAATAATAATTCATTATTCGTCGAATGGAGATCATACAGAATTTTGTTTACCAGAAAGCCGGCTTTACAGTAACGCCACCATTTACCCTGCAGTCCACACAGTTAGGTTGTGAGATATACCATCCTCTGATATTTCCCGCCTGATCTTTGTCTGCTTCGAAAGGCAGATAGGGAAAAGGAATACGGGCCTTGACAGTATCGGGATGGTTGATTATTTTGAAGTTGTCGCAATAAGTATATGTTGACCAGCCGGCCTGGGTGCTGGTTATAAAGATTCTTTGCTCTTTTAGTGAGCACGCAGTAAGATAGCCGATCACGGTTTCTTCAGGAGTTGACAGGCAATGAATATTTCCTCTCAGTTCAGAAGGTTGCGGGTCGAATATGGACCCAAGTTGTTCTGTATTTTTTTTCATCAACTGTATGTATTCATAACCGGTCTTGTCAAGCTTGTGCTGATGAACCAGTATGCTATAACGCGTGTTCATCTTTTCAGATCCTTTTGGAATAAATACCATTGGCATCTCATAAATTATATCCGACTGAAACTTTTCGGAAGATCCAAGCAGCAGGTTTTTTGAATTATTATTTGACCAGCAATAATAGAAATTCTCACCTGGCAACATGGGAATGATCGTTTGAGTATTAGGATCCCATTTGTAACGGGCGATGTAGGTAGCATGGTATTCCCAGGTCTCTTCATAATCCCACTGGTAATAGCCTGCATCAGTTGAAGAATCATGGGTATTTATATAGATCATGATGCCGTCATTTTCTTTTTTCCAACTTACACTATCAATGGGTGGTGTATTGATTACTTTCAAATAATCTGAGGCATATTGTTGACCATTACTCGTATTGATCTTCAGCCGGTATTGCATATCGGGTTGAAAGTTGAGTTGCGCTGACCCATAATTCCCGCTACCTGTTTCTGTAAGAAATTGAGTTGTATTATCTTTTCCTTCCACAATAAGCTGCGCATTCACCTCAGGTTTTGGTGCATAGAACTGGTTGGTTGTACTGCTTCTTGTAAGTGTAATTTTAGTAGGGCCCACACCGCTATTCAAAACACCTTCCACAACAAGTAATGAATTATCTGAAGGTTTCACTGGAATTTCATAAGGATCCCTGCAATTTGTAAGTAGCATTGAAATAGAAAAAAATAATATTGTCTTTTTCATCAGAACCTGATATTAAAATTCACAAATGGGATTGCGCTTCCGAAGATCGAAAGACGGTATCCATTGACCCTTCCATTTTCTGAAGTGTAATAAACTGAGTAAGCATTCTTTCGTCCTGTTAGATTATAAATGCCGATTGTCCATGAATTATGTGTCCTTTGTTTCACTTTATGGTTACCCTGCACATTCATGGAAAAATCTGCGCGGAAATAGTCCGGGATCCTGTATTTGTTGCGCTCTGAATACAATACTCTCTGTGAGCCTGCATAAAAAAATCTCCCGACAGGAAGCGTTATCGGACGGCCGGTACTGTAAGTTGTATTCATGGAAATGCTGAAGCGGTGGTTTACCCTGAAATTTCCAGCCATTGTTGCATCATGCGGTTTGTCATAGTTTGCAGGGTAATATTGGCCAAAATTCACGAACTGCCCAAGCGTTGGATCATTAGCCTGGAGCAGAATGCGTGAATATGTATAGCTAATCCACCCATTTAATTTTCCTCCAGGCTTTTTCACAAGAACTTCAATACCGTAGGCCTTTCCTCTTGTTTCAATAACTTCGGTTTCAATGTGGTGATTCAATACCAGCGTTGCGCCTGGTTTATAATCCAGGTAATTTTTGATCCGCTTATAATACAATTCAACAGAAGTTTCTATAGTATTCGATTTTAAATTCTTATAAAAGCCGAGTGAAAGCTGGTCTCCGGTCTGAGGTTTGATATTCGGGTCGCTTAGTTTCCATACATCTGTCGGAGAAATGGCTGTTGTATTGGATAACATATGGATGTATTGCGACATTGTATTATAGCTGGCTTTGACTGAAAAGCCTGGGGTAAGAGCAAATCGGGCAGAGATCCTGAATTCAGGATTGCCATAGTTTTTAATGGATTTCCCTTTCTTGTATGATACCGTATCTATGATGCTAGTCTCTGACATCGGACTATTGGCTGCATAAAGAAATACCTGGTGTGGTCCCAGGTAATTATAATACGAATATCGAAATCCTGAGACGATAGAAAACCTGGAACTGGCTGTAAACCGGTGGGTGACATAAACACCGCTTTCGAGCGCCTGTTCCCCTTCAACTTCATCTCTCCTGATTTGTGAAGTTGGACCATCAGGTTCCATCAAACCAGGATGAAGATGATAAAGAAGCGTACCGGCACCAAAATCAAAACTGTGTGCTGCATTTACAAACAA
>JBJMLW010000320.1:0-8373 GCA_045805105.1 Flavisolibacter sp.
ATGGATAATATTTCCATATCTGGATCACTCTCTGTAATGCATTGGCAACAGTAGTATCATAATTAACAGCGCGGCGAATATCCTGTTTGTTCGTTTCCCATTTCATTAAAACCGTACTATCGATATAATAGTTGGAAGTCTGGTCAGATGAACCGATCCTTCCTCCTATCCCATTACCGCCGTCTACGAGATAATCCCATGTGAGTGTCCAGATATTTTCCTTGGTATTTCCTAAAACAAAAATGTCTTTATAAGTACTGAACACCGGTGTGGCAGGTGTCAGCGCATAGCGATTAAGTGCAATCAGCTGGTCGGTTGTTGTAAGAAGTTTAGGATAATCTTTTTTCCATGCATATACTTCTGCAAGAATGGAAAGTATACCGCCCACATTCAGTTCATAAGGATTGTTTGCAGTTTTATCAACGAGGTCGTATGCTTTGTTCAAATCCGGGATGATCACATTATTCAGAATGGAATCAGCATTACTTCTTGGTTTGTTCGGATCTTCATTGATATCCTCGTACGGAATGAGTCTCAAAGGAACATCTCCCCAAAGCCGTATCCCCCAGAAGTACATATAAGCACGAACACCGTAAGCCTGCGCCAGGTAATTATTTCTCTGCACTTCACTCAGTTCAGCAATCCCAGGTAAATATTTGATGGCGAGATTTGCCCTTGCAATGGTCAGATACAGGTTGTTCCAGCTGGCTGATCCTGTTGTTGCATTCAATCCATTCAATACGACATTGATCTGGTTTTCACCTGTTCCACCATAAGTAAGATTATCAGAACGTGCATCGCCCCATTCTGTAAAGCTGCCGTTGCTGCTGAATGTTTTCTGTATTCCATCGTAGATGGCAGCGTTGCCCAGCTGTGCGTGTTCTGCAGTTTTCCAGAACAAGGCATCAGACAGGTCCGAGATCGGCTGCTGGTCAAGTTGCTTTTTACAACCACTAACTGCCACTCCAAAGACAAAAGTTATAATGATGAAAAGTCTTGTCATTTCTGTCATTTTAAAAATTAATGTTTACGCCACCTCCAAACTCTCTTTTCCTTGGGAAACGACCATTATCCAGGCCGGGTGTCAATGCACTACCCAAAGAAATTTCCGGATCATACCATTTGTAATTTGTCCATGTAACCAGGTTGTTTCCGAAAATAAAGACGGAGACTCCATTTAGTTTCACCCTGCTGGCAATACCTTTTGACAGATCATAAGAAAGTTTTGCATTACGCAGACGGATGAATGAAGCATCTTCTATGTACAAACTGCTTCCATCGCGGCCATTACTCACCGCATTGTTTTTAGCGATCGGGTAAATGGTAACATCTCCGGGATGCCACCAGGCACCCCTTATATAATCAGGTTCGGGTGTTACATTGGTTGTTGCATTGAGGTTGAGCTGTGCTCTTGCATTATTATAGATATTACCACCCCAGCTCATATAAAATGCGAATGACAGCGTAAACCTTTTATAGGTAACGAGGTTGGTTAAGCCAGCAACCCATTTCGGTTGTGCATTACCGAGAATCATGCGGTCATTGTCATCGATCACACTGTCACCATTCATATTCTGCCAGATCATGTCACCGCCTTTTGAAATGAGACCGTTGGTGTATAATTGTTTTACAACTCCCGTATAAGGCTTGCCATCCAGTGTATATCCTGTAAATACACCGCTATTATCAAATACAGGTGTCAGCTGCTGTTTGTAATCAGGTGTCCATGCATTGGACTGGTCATATGCATATACACCGAGCGCCTTGTAACCATAAAAATCACCAAGTCTGCCACCGACGGATACTTTCCAGATGTTCGGACTACCGGAGAGAATATCTGTTCCACCGTACAATTCCTTAACGGTGTTGTTGTTGATGGACATGTTATAGGAAACATTCCATTGTACATTTTTATTTCTGATCGGGTAGCCACTTAATACAAATTCAAATCCCCTGTTTTCAATCGCCCCAACATTCACCTTTACATTATTGAAACCGGTGTTAGATGAAAGTGTTGCGCTATATAAAAGGTTTTCCGTTGTTTTAATATAATAATCTGCAGTAAGGCTGATCCTGTTTTTCAGAAAGATCATATCTGTTCCCACATTAAACTGCTTTACAGTTTCCCATGCAAGTGTGCTATTTCCAAAACCTGTATTCGGGGCAACACCTGATGTGCCGTTGTAATAGTTGTTCCCAAAAACATAACGCTGAATGGAAGCATAAGGATCATTCAGCCTGTCATTCCCGATAGCACCATAACTGATCCTGAACTTACCATCATCGAGATACCTTTTAGCCCATGTCATGAAAGGTTCATCTGTAAAACGCCAGCCGATGGAAGCAGACGGGAAGTAACCCCATTTATTGTCCTTACCGAAATGTGATGAAGCATCTGCACGGAAATTACTGTTAAAGAGATATTTTCCTTTATAGTCATAACCGAGGCGTGCAAAAAATGAAGTTTTAAATTCTTTTTCTTCATAAGTCACAGCAGGATTCTTGATCTGCGCGGAGTTCATGGTAAGCACTGTTTCTGTTACAAGGTTTGTTCCTGACTGGTTTGCCTGATGCAAAAATTCCTGCTCTGCACTGACACCTAAAACAGAAGTGATCTTATGTACGGATTTAAAAGTTTTGCCATAGTTGAAATATGCCTGAGTGATCCACCTTGTCCTGAAATCTGTTTCATCTTCCAGGCTATTGTTTAAAGGATTGGCACTACTCACCAGTTTTGGAAAGAATACAAGATTATGCTCGTTGTTGGCACCAACATTCGCATCAACAGTAAACTTCAGTTCACGAAGAAAATTATAGCTCATGTAAGCATAAATGCTTCCATCATAAATATCATAATTGTTTTTATCCATGAGTGCTTCAGCTAATGGATTTCTTCTTCCACCGATCAAACCCGAAAGGCTTCCATCCTGGAAGTACACCCTGAAGTTTGGCGGTCTTTGAATGGCCTGCGCAAGTGTTCGTCCCTCATCTATCCTGTTTTCTCTCTGGAATAATCCCTGTATGCGTGTACCAAACGCAAATTTGTCTGTGGGTTTAAAGTCTACATTAAACCTTACTCTACCAATGTCGGCCCAGCTGTTTACAATGAGACCTTTGTCTTTTACAAGGCCCATACTTCCATAAAAACTGGTGCTTGAATTGCCACCACTGATACTTAAATCCACCTGGTGTCTTACAGCAGTTTGCGTTAACAGGTCCTGGTAATCATTATCTGCATTGTAACCCGGGTTCAATGAATCTGTAGGAATGCTGATGCTTCCACTGGAACTTCTTTTCAGGTCAAGCAGTCTTCTGTCGGCTGCATTGGCTTGTGGCACCTTACGTGAAAGGTTTCCAAAGCTGGCGAGATAACGAAGGTCTATCTGTGGCCGTCCTGCTTTTCCTTTTTTTGTTGTGATGATGATCACACCATTACCGCCGGCCGAACCATAGATGGCAGCCGATGCAGCATCGCGTAACACTTCGATTGATTCAATATCTGCTGGATTAATGCCATCTATGTTTACACCCTGAGCGCCATCCACTACGTACAGCGGATCAGCACCTGCTTCAAATGTTCCAATGCCACGAATGCGAATAGAGCTGGATGCACCTGGCCTACCCGATTCCTGTGCTACCACAACACCCGGGACATTTCCCTGTATGGCTTCAAAAACATTTTGCGGAACCCGCTCCGTGATTTGTTTGGTTGAAATGGAAGAGATGGCGCCTGTAACATCTCTTTTCTTTTGTGTACCATAACCCACTACAACTACTTGTTCAAGATCTTCTGCCTGGCCGGTAAGAGTGATATTGAGTGCTTGCGTATTTCCAACTTTCATTTCTCTTGGTGCAAAACCCACATTGGAAAAAACAAGTGTTGATTGCCGTGAGGGCACGGTCACAACAAAAGCACCATTGTTATCTGTTGTGGTTCCTGTTGTCGTTCCTTTCACTGAAACACTTACACCTGAAAGTGGATTTCCCTTTTCATCTTTCACCGTTCCCACAACCCTTACTTCCTGTGAAATAGCAACTGCTGAACAAAGAATAAAAAATAATGAAAAGAAGATTTGCCTGAATTGCCTGCCTTGCCGGGAAGCACGGGCGGTACTTTTAATTTCCATATAGCAATCAATTTTATAAAGCACAACTTTAGAGATACGTTGCCTTGCACAATTAGTCAATCACAAGTAAGCCAGATTTTGTTCAACAGGACTTGGAGTCATTATCAATTTACTAAGCTATTTTGACAAGAATACAAGAACCACTAAAACATTTAGAACACTGACCTGCGGTTCTAAAAATCAAACATCACAAAATCAAACATCAAACTTCACTTCACAGTAAGTTTTTTCTTCAGTCGGATATCAACAGAAGAACTACCAATCATGATTTCAAAATCGCCAGGTTCTACGGTCCAGTTCATATTGATATCGAGAAGTGCTAAATCATCGGGTGTCAGCTTAAAGCTGACCCGTTTCTTTTCTCCAGGTGAAAGACTAATGCGCTCAAATCCTCTTAGCTGCGTGTCGTAGGTGGTTACACTGCTGATCAGGTCACGGAAATACAGCTGCACCACTTCATCGCCCCTGACATTTCCGGTATTCGTTACTTCACAAGACACCTCGTAGGTTTGTTGTGCTGCTCCGGAATCGGGCGTGATTTTTAAATTTTCATAGGAAAAAGTGGTATAGCTAAGACCATATCCGAAAGGATACAGAGGACCGTTCACACTTGTCTTTCCAAAACCATTCGGATCCGCAGTTGCAGATTGTGATGCCTGTGAACCAGGCTTGAAAGGAAAATTGAATTCAATCTGCCCGGTTGATTTAGGATAGGTAATGGGAAGCCTTCCACCCGGGTTGTATTTTCCGAAAAGTGTTTCAGCAATGGCTGTTCCGCCAGATGGCCCGGTGAACCCGGTCTGCAGAATGGCAGGCAGATAATGGTCAGCCCAGTTGATTGTCAGCGGCTGACCATTTACAAGTACAAGAACAATGGGTTTACCGGTAGCATAAAGGGCTTCGAGCAATTGCTGTTGCCTGCCGGGAAGATCCAGCGACGTTCTGGATAAACTTTCACCAACAGTTGTTTCATCTTCACCCAGAACTGCAATAATAACATCTGCCTGTGCGGCTGCAGAAACAGCACGCTGAATGCTGTCCTGTTCTCCTCTTGTTAAGGGAACAGGAAGAATTTCGTTTTCGGGCCAGCCTGGATTTGTTACATCACAACCCTTTTCATATAAAACATTGATGGAAGAACCAGCTTCTTTCCTGATTCCATCAAGTACAGAAATTAAATGATTATTTGATGGGCCATAACGACTGACAGCATAACTGGGATCATTGGCAAGCGGACCAGTAACCAGGATATTTTTTAACTGAGCCTTATTCAGCGGAAGCGTTTTATTATTATTCTTCAGCAGGACGAGTGATTCACGGTTGATGCGGAGTTCAAGAGAGTCATCCTGTGGTGTATGAACGATCCTGTCCGACTGCCCGGGATTCTGAACAAAAGGCTGGTCAAATAATCCAAGAAGAAATTTTACCCTCAGCACATCCCGTACACGTGAATCAACTACTGATGAAGATAATTTTCCTTCATTCACTAATGCACGAACATTATTAATGTATGTATCCGGAGTTCTGAAGTTCGTCCATACATTCAAACCCGCTTCAACGGATTCCCTCGTAGCATCTTTAAAATCTGTAGCCACATGATGCTTTTCAAAAAGAAATTCAACAGCACGGCTATCGGAAACCACGTAACCATTAAAACCAAACTGTTGTCTGAGTAAATTGGTAAGAAAATATGAGCTGCCTGTTATGGGCATTCCATCCCAGTCGTTGTAACTGCTCATGACACCAAGAGGATGCGCATTCATGATGACTTTTCGGAACGGGTAAAGAAACATCTGGTGCAGTTCACGTGGTGCCACATGCGGATCAGTGCGCGCATTGCCATCGCGTCCACCTTTGGGAACACTGTATACTGCAAAATGTTTTAATGTTGATGCAACGCCCTGTTCCTGTATACCAAGACACATCTGTGTTCCAAGCGATGCAATCAGGAAAGGATCTTCACCATAACATTCCACTACCCTTCCCCACCTTGGGTCGCGTGCGGGATCCAGAATGGGTGCATAAATATTTGTGTAGCCGAGTGCCTTTGCTTCCCTTCCTACCACATTGCCTGCAGCCCGAACAAGTTGCTGGTTCCATGTACTGCCGATATTGATTGGCGCAGGCAGAGAAGTTGCGCGATCATGACACAAACCATGGATGCCTTCATTGGTAAAATCAACAGGGATGCCAAGGCGGGTTTCTTCAACAAACCATTTCTGGATGGTATTGATGGCATTGGCGTGCTTGCTGTAAGGATATGAATATTCGCTTTGCGCTTTTTTATTTCCGGGAAGACTGTTGAGTTCTTCGTCAATGTTGGCAATACCATCCTTCCATACTTCCTGTTTCCAGCCAGGTGTTGGCATTTCATCTTTCAGTACGCGTCCATAGCCATACAATGTTGCCATCTGGCAGGATTTTTCCTCAAGAGTCATCTGGGAAATGAGGTCGTTCACACGCTGATCAACCGGTTTGGATGGATCTTCATAAATATCCATGCGGCCGTTTTTATTAAAGTCAATCCACCCTTTATGATAGATCGTGTTTTTCTGTGCGTGTACATTTAAAATAATAAATGCAAAAAAAAATGTGATAAATGTTTTCATTCGAAGTTTTTTTTGAACCACAGTGAAACAAGCGAAGTCTGAATCAGGATTTCGGGATTAGTAGATTTAAAGAAAATGCAGAACAAAATTTTTTAGGATGATTTTGATAATGCAAATCTTTAATCATTAATAAACATAATAAACCATTCTTTTACTTCTCAACTCATATTAGAACCTACACATCATTGAAAATACTTTTCCTATAAATCATTTAATCTCCCCAAATCCTGGTTCAGACAAACTTTTCATGATTCCCATTTCCAATCCACGAAGTTCTGCTAAACCACGAAGTCTTCCTATCCCCGAATAACCAGGATTGGTTTTCTTTTTCATATCGTCGAGCATCTGGTGGCCGTGATCGGGACGCATGGGTATCCGGATTTTTCTCTTCTGCATGATGCCAATAATATTCCTGATTACATTGTACATATCAACATCTCCTTCAAGATGATTGTCCTCATAAAAATCACCAAGGCTGTTTCGTTTGGTGCTGCGCAGGTGGATAAAATGGATCCTGTCGGAAAACTCTTTCACCATTTCGGGTAAAAGATTATCATCACGAACACCAAATGAACCGGTACAGAAACAAAGTCCATTGGAAAGAGACGGAACTTCTTTGATAAGATGATTTACATCATCCGCAGTACTTACCACCCTTGGCAAACCAAGAATGGGATAAGGCGGATCATCGGGATGAATCGCCATCCGGACACCTGCTTTTTCCGCTACCGGTATCACTTCTTTCAAAAAATACACCAGGTGATCACGAAGCTTTTTTGCATCAATGCCTTGATATGCATCGAGCGCCAGCTGAAACTGTTCCAGTGTAAAACTTTCTTCACTTCCCGGAAGTCCTGCAATGATATTTCTGCGGAGTTGCGTGCGCTCTTCCGCTGACATTTCATCGAACCTTTTCTTTGCACGCTCAACCTCTTCTTTCGAATATTCCGATGTTGCATTGTTTCTTTTCAGCAGGTAAACATCAAATGCAATAAATGCAGCCTTTTCAAACCGCAATGCCTTTGATCCGTCTTCAACTGTATAGCTGAGATCTGTCCTTGTCCAGTCGAGTACCGGCATAAAATTGTATGTAACAATTTTAATTCCGTACGATGAAAGGTTTTCTAAGCTTTGTTTATAATTGGTGATGTATTGTTTGAAATTTCCGGTTTGTGTTTTGATGGCTTCATGTACGGGAATGCTTTCTACCACATCCCACGATAATCCGGCTGCTTCAATTTCATTTTTTCTTTTGATGATCTCTTCCTTTGTCCATACTTCACCATTGTGTATGTGATGCAATGCAGTAACCACACCACTGCATCCTGCCTGCCTGATATCCGACAGACTCACCGGGTCGTTCGGACCAAACCAGCGCATTGTTTGAATCATTGAAAATGTAGCCATGAAATTAAAAAGTCAAAAGTCAAAATTAAAAAATCCAAACATGTTACACTGTTGTCATCCCGACGTCAGGAGGGAACTGAACTTAATAGTTAAGCGACCGATGATTTGAAAAGGAAATGCCACTACATGTTTATGAAGCTTACGATGGTTTGTTTTTTTGGAACGCAAGTCCCGATTTTATCGGGACCGCAAAGGAAACGCAAAGGACGCAAATTAAATACAATTATAAA
>JBJMLW010000321.1:0-2612 GCA_045805105.1 Flavisolibacter sp.
GATGTATTTCGCCGTCCGCTATTTTTTTGTGAAGATCGCACAGACCTTGGGAATTGCTGTGTTTGCCATGTTTTTGTTATACGGAAAAGACCCTGGAAATGACTTCGGGATCAGGCTGAATGGGATCTCTGGTTTTATTCTTTGCCTGCTTGCCGCCCTTGTATTCAGCAGGTTTAAGGAGGAAAAAAAAAGCGGATAATAAATGCTCAGTTATAATTCCAATTCAATTTGTTCAATATCGCCCACTTCAAAATTCTCATTTTCTTCCAGGAGCAGTAGAGAGCTGTTGATCACTTTGTGATTGGATAATGTTTTGCCTCCTTTTAATATGATCCTGACCAATTGGTAGCCCATACCTGATTCAGGTAAATTCGCCAGGTAATTTATCCAGGATTCCGGTAATATGAGTGTATGATCTATCATTAATAAGTTTCCGGAGGAGGTAAATAAGTGTTTTCAGAAGTTCCGTTCCAGAAGAAGTACTCTTCTCCTCCTCCCTTTTTTCCGTTTGCAGGCTGAACAGTTCCATATTGAAATTCATCATTGGCTTTTGGCTGAATGTGAAACACCCATTCGACAGGTCTTGTATCGGGCAAAGCGTAAAGGCTGACCGGATCCATTTTTTTGCTTTTGCACATTTTATAGTTGTCATAAGATGTTGTATAGCTTCCTGGCCTCAGGCGTTTATAAATTGTGTCAAGTCTTTTATCGTGCTCGAATGCGGATAAACGAACTAATTTTTCAGTGCCTGTCGCTGTCTGTTTGGGATTCTCTATTGCGCCCTTATTTCCGTAGATCTGTATAGGTTCGTCTACCATGTTGAATTCGGTATCAATATGGAGGTCCTTGAATTCAATATCCGGGGCATTCCGTTTTATAGTAAGGATGCCTTCGCTCATTAGCTTTTTAATATTTTCATCGGTTGTATCGTCCAGGTCGATTGCGATCTCGGAATTAAGGACGAGGTATTTTTTTCTTGTGTAGGAATTGCTAATACTTGCATTTATGACCTGGTATCCCATTCCGGTTTCAGGGAGCCTGAGAAGTTCCTGCTGTTGCTCCGGTTTTATCAGGTAAATCATTTCTGGGTTTGATGTGTAAAGCAGGAGTAGTATCCAACTCATCCTCAAAATTAGCATTTTGATAATGAACCGACAAATTTTTTATCGAAATTCTGTTAAATGACAATAGATGTCTTATCTATCTGTATTATTTGGTCTTACATACACCATTTGCATCACATTAATGTTGCGCATTGCAAACGCGGCTTCGCAATAACAAAAATAATAGTTCCATTTCCGGATAAAGCTGTCATCGAAACCAAGCTTTTTTACCTCTGGAATATTCCTGTTGAATTGTTGGCGCCATTCAGCGAGTGTAGTTGCATAATGCAGGCCAATATCTTTCAGATTGACAAGAGTAAAATCGCTGGTCACATTAATGTTTTTATTGATCTCGGCAACTGAGGGTAAAAGTGAACCGGGGAAAATGTGTTTCTGGATCCAGTCGATGCCATTACGCAGACTTTCATACCGGGAATCAGGGCAGGTAATAACCTGTAAGGCGAGAATACCTGTGCTTTTCAGAAGCTCATTGCATTTCTTAAAATACACTGGCAAAAATTCATGTCCAACTGCTTCCAGCATTTCAATGGAAACGATCTTATCGAATTTACCCTCCAATAAGCGGTAATCTTTCAGAAGCACGGTCACTTTATCTCCCAATCCTTCTTTTTCTATTTCCCTTTTCACGTAGTTGTATTGTTCTTCTGAAATGGTAACGGTTGTAACTCTGCAGCCATAGTTCTTTGCAATATGCACAGCATTAGCGCCCCAGCCGCTGCCGATCTCCAGCACATGATCAGTAGGTTTCAAATGCAGTTGTTTGCAGAGACGATCGTATTTTTCTGCCTGCGCCTGATGAAGATCCATTTCCGCTTCTTTGTAATAAGCGCTCGAATAGGTCATTCCGGGATCAAGAAAAAGTGCAAAAAAATCATTGTTCAGGTCATAATGCGCTGAAATATTTTTTCTCGATCCGTTCATGCTGTTTGCCCTGCGATAATGAGAGAGTCTATTGAAGACTTTCAAGAGATTAAGTACGGTGTTTTTAGTTCGGCTGCCTGAAACAGAGGGCGCGTTTTCAATATTCAGGATAAACCATTTGATGACGTTGGTAATGTTATCGGTATCCCAGTCACCATCTACGTAGGCTTCTCCAAAACCGATATCACCATAGAGAACGCAGCGTTTGAAAAGTTCATTGGTATTCACGCGGATGTTTGCAATGAGACCTTCACCACCTTTTCCAAATTGCAAAATTTGCCCGGAAGGCAGGTTAAGGTTCAGTCTTCCTTTTTCCATTTTTGAAAAAAGGTCCAGGATGATTTTCTCGTAAAATCCCTGCTTGTGTATGATGCTGAGAGCTTGCTCCATTTACAAATTAAAAATAGCGTATTTTTTCATTTCCTGTATGAGCGATATACGTTTTTTTGGAGTTCAGGGTTTTCATTTTTCTTATGGAAAGGGATCTTTTTCAGCCAAAGCTTCAGGGCGTTCCAATGGATAAGGCCGATGATCTGTAAAGTAATGAAGGGGAAACGCAGGCTGTAC
>JBJMLW010000322.1:0-10896 GCA_045805105.1 Flavisolibacter sp.
TCTCCCATGCCAATAATGCTTCAAACCCGATACCAATTTTTGACTGTTTCGTATTGTTACGAATCACTGTAAGCTGAGCCCGTAATAGTTTTTGAAAAATTTAAGTTTTTTCAGTTCTTTTCTGCAATTCATGCTTTAAATCTTTTATGCGTCGCCAGATGGAGCTCAGCTTATGGACATCAGCATGATCCTGTAATGCGTCCGCATATTGTTCTTCTAATTTTACAATCTGTTGCTCTATTTCAACATTCGCCATTTGGCTGATATCCGATTCCACGTGATGTTTTTTTTTGATGTAAGGCAAATTGGATACCAAGGCCGGCAGTGAGGAGAATAGCGTATACTGAATATCGAATAACCCTGCCTGCCGGCAGGCAGGGAATATCGAATATCGAAGTTGAAGTGCCGGATGAAGGAATGGGAAACTAGTGGGCAACCACTTGAATAAAAATAAATGAAGAATTAAATTATATAGGAGTTTTATTCTTCGCGGCTTTTAATTCTTCGCGGCTTTGCGCGAAACAAAAAAGCGGGCAATGCCCGCTTCATATGAATAGAGAGATATATTTAGTACCGTCCGTCTTTCTTATCCTTGCTTCTACCAATACCATAACCGGCACCTGCACCAAGAACACCACCAATAACAGCACCAGCTGCCCGATTCTTTTTATTGATAACAGCACCTGCTGCAGCTCCACCTACGCCACCAATAACGGCACCTTTAGCAGCTTTGCTCCAGCCTTTTTTCTGAGAAGAAGCTTTCGCAGTATTAGAGGATTCAGAGTTAATGGTTCCTGATGAAGATCTGGTTGTTCTGGGAACATATTTCACAACTGTTCTTGTAGGTTGAGTTGATGAATTTTGCGTCATCTGCTGTGAAGCAGGTAGTTCATTCTGCGCCTTCCATTGCTGGAACTGTGCAAATCCTGTTGTATCAGGAGTAGAAGTCACTTTAGTTTCATCTGTCTTGGGTGTAGTATTACATGATACCGCCATGAAAGCACCTATAGTGATTATGGATAATATTTTTTTCATGTTTTAATTTTTAAGGTTCTGAACTACCCACTGAATGCCGAAACCATGCCAGAGCACTTAGGTGTTTGTTAAAGGGGAAACTCAACCATAAGCTTAACATATCAGTCTTATTATACTGATTCCTGTTCAACCACATATAATTTTGTGTATCATAAACCACAAAAAAAGGTGAGGTTACCCTCACCTTTCTCATAGATCATCTTCTTTTAATGAATCGTAATCTCCTGCCTGGTGGCTTCTTTTCCTTCAATCAGGGGGAGACTAACCTGTAGAACACCATCTGTATACTTAGCTGTAATGCCAGCTGTATTAATGGTGTCATCCAAAGTGAAGGAACGAAGAAAACCTCCGCGGCTGTATTCTCTTCTTATCCATTCTGGTCTTGGAAAACCTTCAGGAGGTGTGTAAGAGATTTTTAATTCCCTTCCATCCACATCAATTTTAAAATGTTCCTTGATGCGGCCGGGAGCAAACACCAGCATTTCAAAACTGTTTTCAGTTTTATAAATGTTTACTGCTGCTCTTTGCATTGATCGGATAAGCATTGGCCGTTGCCTGCTTCCGTACTTTTCGCCTTTTGCGGCGCATGACTGATTGTAGTACATGTTACATGATTTGATGAAATGTATCCTGCGTAACAACCAAGCCATTTATAAAAAACAATCATACTGTCAGCTGATAATAAAAATTACCGCGAAACAACCTTACTTCATCTGCCAAATAACCGGTAGGTGCGGAAATGTCAGGGCAAAAAAAAAGCGGCCATCGGCCGCCGTTCCTGTGGTTAGCTTACTGCCGACCTCAAATCTTTTTCCTGCCTGTTGAAGTTTTTCTTCACTTTAGAAAGAGCATCATCTCCCTTCTTTTTCAGATCATCAACAGTATCCTGGAATTTTTCAGGATCATTTAAATAATAAACTACTCCTGCTACGGCAGCGCATACAAGTGCACCTATTAGTATCTTTTTCATTGTAATGATTTTCTTTATTATGGCAATACCTGTGCCAGCTCTTCAGTATTTGTGAAATTCCATTCTATTCCGGATGAGTCAGATTTTGTTTACCTTACTTTAGATGTGAGCAGTCACACCTTTGTTCAGGAATCAATGAAATCGTTTAAAACATTCTGGTTGGAATTTATAGGCGACAGATCGGTCCTGATCCGTGAAGGTCAATCTGTTTTACACGCTTCGCTTGCTGCCGGCATACATCATTATCATGCCTGCGGTGGAAACGGTCGTTGCTCCACGTGCCGGGTTCTTGTAAAAGAGGGACAGGAATATCTTACTCCATTCACGGAAGAAGAAACCCTTCTTCGCCGCACGATCCCTTTGCCTGATGATGTACGTCTTGCTTGCCAGACTTTTGTAACCGGTTCACCGGTAAAGCTTCACCGGATTATCAGGGATGAATCAGACCTGTTGCTGTATACTGAGGACATCGACATTTCTAACCAGATGGGCGAAGAAAAAGAACTGGGAGCATTCTTCCTCGACATAAGAAATTTTACTCCCTTCATGGAAAGCTATCTTCCATTTGACGTAATACATATCCTCCGTCGTTTATTCATGTTGTTCAGAAAATCTATTGAAAGTCATAATGGGAAAATCATTGAAACTGCAGGTGACGGATTATATGCGGTATTTGGATTTGACAGCAATATTGAAAATGCAGCTCGTAATGGTGTTGCTGCAGGACTCTCACTGCTGGAAGAACTGGAAAGGTTCAATGAGTATTACCTCAACCAGCAATTCAATTACAGGCTGAATGTGGGTATTGGCTTTCATGCCGGCAAAGTGATCACGGGAAATGTTGGTCTGGGTGTGAACAATAATGTTACTGTTATGGGTCTCCCCGTGATCATTGCATCCCGCCTGCAGGCAGCTACCAAAGAAGTCAACAACAGCTTTATCATTTCTGATGAAGTTTATCAAATGCTCGAAAATCCCCCTTCAGTTCCCACTACACAAATCAGTTTGAAGGGAATACACGAACAACTGCATGTGCATTTAATAGGGAAAGGATATAGTTAGTCCTCAGACAACAGACGACAGACGACAGACCATGGTTTACAGTTTACCAACCTTACCATCAAGGGAAAAATCTATTCTAGGCATGGAAGTACTGTGGACTGTGGACTGCCGTCTGCCGACTTCTTAATTCCAATTTCTTGAAAACACTTTCTGCAGCAGCGGTGTTGTGCGCGCTGCACTTTCTGAACGGATCTGAACTTCCTTCTCTTCTATTTTCTGAAACATTTTTTCACTAACCATTCCTGCCATCAGGTTGGCGAGGTCGAGGTTGAGTTTATTGCCTGTAATGGTTTGGGCAGGCTTCATAATTTTATTCCATTGCTCATTGAGTTTGTATTCATCAAGTGCTGTTTGCATCACCGGTCTTATAGAATTACGTAACTCGGTACCTGTTGAACTCCTCAGATACTCGGTTGCAGAAGTACCGCCATTTTTAATGATCCTCATGGCATCGGTAAACTTCATATTATTAATAGCACTGACAAAAATCGGAATAGAGCGTTCTGCTGTTTTTTCAGAAGCTGTTGTAAGTGTAGTTGTAAAACGATCTATTTCACTGGTAAGTCCAAGCTGTTGAAGTGTATTCAATGTTTTACGCAATTGCTCAGGGAAAAGGGTAGACATCACTGCATCTTTTGTAAATGAACCGTTGACTCCTTCTCTTGCTCCGATTTCCAGCATTTGTCTTATTGCTGCTGTAGCATCGGCTTCATTTAGTGAATAACCAAGACCTTTTGTTCCGCTGCATGAAAAAGATACAGGTATAACGAGTGAAAGTAAAATGGGTAAAAATAGTTTTTTCATGATGTTTAGTTTATGCCTTCGGGCACAACAACAGACCTAAAAACCATGCAAAAGTTTTATGGTGGTTTGTTAAAGACTTTTGAATGATTCTGTAAAGCCTGCTTCTTCTTCACATTTTCTTATGGTTTGCAGGTTTTGCAATAAAGAAAAATCTTCCTGCGAAATTCAATTTATCTCAGCCTTTGCACAGGGTTACTTTAGATCATCAATCATCTTCAAACACCTCATATGAAATTTACAAAAGGCAAGGGATCCGATTTTTATAACGAGCTGAACATCCGTATTGAGGCTTATTTTTCGAATAACAACATTTCCAAATATGCGGATATGCAGATCATAGTCAAGGCAATTCTGTTACTTATTATCTATGCCTGCTGTTATTCGTGTATTTATATTTTTCCGGGACAACTGGAAATTCTCATTCCCGCATTTATGTTGCTTGGACTTACTGCAGTTATTCTTGTTTTCAATTTGGTTCATGATGCTTCCCACTATGCACTATCTCCAAAAAAATATATTAATAAACGGATACAGTACATCGGCGATCTTGTAGGAATCAATACCTACATATGGGATATACGACATAATATCCAGCATCATACATTTACCAATATTCTGGGCGGCGATCTTATTATAGAAAATGTGCCGCTCATGCGTTTCAGTGAGCACCAACCTTATCGCAGATTCCATCGCTTCCAGCCATACTATGCCCTGCTGCTGTATCTTTTATATTCATTTTACTGGGTTTTCATCATTGACTTCAGGCTGTTTTTCCGGAAAGACATCTGCAACCTCAAAAACCTTAACCATCCAGGGAAAGAATGGATACTGCTCATTTTTTTCAAGCTGCTTTATGTCACTTATATTCTTGTATTTCCAATAGTTTTTACAAGTATGCCAGCTGGAATGATCCTGGCACTTTTTTTCATCATGCATTTTTCTGCAGGCCTTCTGCTTTCAATAATCGGCGTGGTGGTGCATTTCGTTGAAGGAACTTCATTTCCAAACCCGGAAAACGGGAAACTTGATAATAGCTGGAGTGAGCATGAGCTGGAGGCAACCATTGATTTTGCTCCTTCATCTAAATTGATCAATTGGATAACCGGCGGACAAAATACACATGTCGCTCATCATTTGTACCCTCACATCTGTCACGTACATTATTATGCAATGACACCGATCATCGAAAAATTCTGCAGGCAAAACGGATATCCATATAAAAAAGAATCACTTTGGGGTGCCATCCGTTCTCACTTCAGATATATCAAAAGACTTTCAAAACCACCCGATTCTGAAAAACAGAATACGGTTATAAAAGGTAGTGGTAAATGGGAGAGCGTGAGGTGGAATGAGGAATTAGGAATTGGGAATTAGGAATTTGGGGGGATGTCGCGCAAAATGCGCGAAAGAAATCCCCATGTTCTTTCGAACACAGGGATTCTCATGCCATGAATCCAGAATGTACGGGCTAGGCTTTTCTTCTGCCAAAACCAATCAGTGAAGCCACGCCAATCATGCCCAGTGTTGCAATGAAAATCTGGTTACTCTGTTCTGTTTTATGAGCAGCAGCAAAAGAAGCAGATTGATATGATGCAGACGCAGGAATATTTTTGTCTTCATTGTTCATAACAACATCCCAGTCATTATATCCCTTTCCTGTCAGGTCATTCAGTGTTTCCATTTCTCCTGCCCTTCTTTTTTTCAGATCCCTGAGATATTTTTTTCCAGCTTCACAGTTGAAATCTCCTGTTGCAGGATGCGTAATGATGTAACGTGCCTGGAAGTTTTCTTTGTTCGGTGTTACCTGGAAAACAAGATCCTGAGGAAAAGAATTCCTGTTGTATCTCACATGTAGCCTTGTAAAATAAACATCAGGTGATGTATCATAATCTTCGTTCTCAACATCACTGTAATCATTCCAGTCACGGGTAATCCACCACACACCTGCCTGAACAAGGTCCTGTGCTGAAGGTGCGGTGGCTATGCAAGGATCGCACTTTACAAAGTTTTTTGGACTTACGTCCCATGCGTATTCAAGCATGGCAACAGATTTTCCTTCCTCTTCCCACTGGTGCTGGAAAAGATTGGAATAAAAACCTGAAAAATTATTTTGTACAAATAACGGAATGTTCTTTCCTGTCGGCAGTGAAACAGTACGGTAGTTGGTACATTCAATCCTGCCCTTTTTTGTAAATGCATAAACCAGCATATCCTGGTCACCATCAGCATTGGCCATACCCAGACGAATAGGTAACATAAACTTCGGAGAAGTAAATGAGATCTGCAGTGGACGCAGGAAATTTCCCGGAAGTTTTTTCTTTTCCGATTCATTTACTTTCACTACAAAAAATTTCAAATTGCTTTTAATGTAAGGCTGAAGTACTTCATCTGCACCAGCAGGTATTTTATATCCATTTTCTTCCAGCCAGGTTTTCAGTCCTGAAGATTCTTTTGCACTTAAAATGAGAATATCATATTCACCGACGAGATACTTCGCTTCAATACGCACACCAAGATCTTTTTTCTTTGCACCATAGCCGGTTACCACAACTTCGTTCATAGCCATACCTGCAACTTTTCCAGAGAGTGCCTTGTCATACATGTACTGGTTGCAGGGATTCTGATCATAATACTCAACAAGTCTTGGCTTGCTGTATTCATTCAGCACATTGAAGATATTCTGATCAACCACTTTGATGTCGCTTTTCTTTAAAACAACAGGTACCGGTACCACCATCGCAAAGTCTTTGAAGTTTCCCTGGAAGTCGTTGTACATCGTGATCACATTGCGGTTTCCGTCACGTACCAGGATTACCTGTGACGTTTTATTCTTCAGCGTGCCATCTGCCTTGCTTACATAAAATCCGCAGAAGGCTGCCGCTTCATGGGTGACCATTGCAAAGAGAATGATTGAAGCAGCCAGCTTTTTCATGAAAGGTTTCATAAATAAATTTTTAAGTTTTGAAATTGTATGGATACGTATTGTTGCATTTGTCCATTGAAATTTTTCACCTTTGAATAGAAGATCAAGTACCGGAACAAGTGGTGCACCTGCCACCAGTACCCACAGAGGTGTATTGTATTGCCACTTATAAGCGGCCAGATAAAATGATATCGCTGCAATGATGATCGCCCAGATAATCCGTGCAGCAGGATGGTCCGGTGATGTACGCGGATCTGATATCATAAAGAATGAAAACAGCAACAGGCTTCCTGTACTTACCGAATGAAGGAAGAAGTCTATCGGCCATCCGAGCACAATTACCTGGCGCCAGAAAAGTAAACTGATGAATGTCATCAGGAATGCCAGACTCACATCAAGTTTCTGTACACGTGTAACTACAATGGTTCCCAAAGTGATCACTGAAAAAAAGATAACTGCATCTGCCCCCCATTGACCGGGCGAAAGCCAGGCATCATTTGTAATGGCGATTGTTGCAATGATTCCAAATGCAGATGGATTGAAAATGTGTTTTTGTCCAACCCTGAAAAAATATTTTGATGATACAGTCAGAAACGTCGCAAGAAGCGCAGTACTCCAGTGATTGGTTTTCAGAAGAAGGCAAAGACTTGCTGCACTGATCAGTACACTGAATCCCCAAAGCTGCCAGCCTTTTTTACCTGTAAGAGGAAGAAATTGTTTCCTGCGGAAACTTTCAAATAAATAATTGAATACAAGACAACCACCGGTGCATATGAAATAATGAATCCACTCGGCCTGCCATTGAAGGCAAAGGATTCCATAACATAAAAACACCAACTGGAAGATGATCTGGAAATAGCGCGGGTCAAGCGCGAGCTGTTTGTGTTGCATAGCAGCCTGTTTTTATCAGGATGCAACAGAAACCCGGATTACATAATAACTGAAATTTTATTACTGATATGAGAGATATTGTTGATTTGAAGAATTCACCACGGAAGAAGATAGTTACACGTTAAACCTTTGTGTATGTATGTCTCCAACGCGGAGTTTTAAAAAATATATGGATTAACGGATTGATGGATTAAACAGAATGTTTATATAACATTATGCGAGCATCTTGAATATATCACAAGCTCGAATATGAAGAAAATCTTATTATGCCAGTCGCACAGCTTGAAGCGAGAAGCGCGCAGCGAGTAGCTTGAATCTCCGGTTTATTAAAACCTTCTGTCTCTTCCTCCTCCGCCACCGCCTCTATATCCACCGCCGCCGCCACCTTTGTAGCCTCCTCCCCCGCCGCCTTTGTTTCCACCACCGCGGAAACCGCCGCCACCCTGTCCGCCTCCAGACCCACCTGGCCCGCCGCGTTCATCGGCTTCTTTTACAACGAGAGGTTTTTTACCAAGGGAGATATCATTCAGGTGTTCGATAGCTTCTCTTGCTTCTTCTTCATTTGGCATGTCTACGAAAGCAAACCCACGGCTTTTGCCGGTTTCTTTATCAATCGCCACTTTCGCCGAAGCGATCTTTCCAAATTTTTCAAATATTTCAATCAGCTCCTCATCATACAGGTCATACGGAAGGCCGGCAACAAAAAGTTTCATTCTGGAGATTTAAGGGTGTAAAAATACAGGAAAGTCTACAGTCCACAGACGACAGTCCACGGACCACTCTGTAAAAAATGGAAACACTTCGTTATTCATTATTCGATATTCGATATTCGTTATTCGTTATTCATTCTTCTTCCCTATCCTTCCCCTCAACTCATCCAATGGCATTGCAATCATTCTTCCCACAGGGACTATACCTTCATAAGTAATCACCTTCAGCATGACTGCATCTTTGGGTGCTATGAGTGGTTGTGTATATTTAGGATAGAACCTGTCGGGAAATGAATTATCAAAACTGTAATAGATATCAAGATCTTTTACTTCAGTACCAAGTGAAATTTTCAATTGCTTATCGTCAGTAAATGATACATCAAAAGTGGGATCATAAACAGCCCTGGAATATTTCACCTCAGCCATATCCAGTCTTCCAAAATGTTTTTCCACTTTTTTAAAAAACTCATCCCAATTTTTTTTCTCTGCCGGCGACCATACACTTTCAGCAATGGCAAGCGCGCGTGGCCATGTCATATACTCAAGTGTGCGGATGTTGTATATCTGTTCTGTCCAGATGTTGCCCTGTCCACCTTTGATGAACTTCGCATCAACACCTGCAGGTGCAGGATCGAACTCATATGTCTTGTTCAAACGTAATGATGCATATACATGAGGTTCGATAACAGGATCTGCCTGCATGTAATCAAGATACGTGTATGTTGTTGGGCTCATCACCACTTCATGTCCCATTTTTGCTGCTTCAAATCCATGTTCAACCCCCTGCCAGCTCATAACTGCAGCACTGGGTGGAAGACCACCCTCCATGATTTCATCCCACCCGATAAATTTTTTCCCTTTTGATACGACGATCTTTTCCACGCGCTTGCTGAAATATCCCTGGACCTCCTCCATCGTTTTCAATTTTTCGCGTTTCATGAGTGCCTTGATCGCTGAACTCTTCTGCCAGAAATTTCTCGCGCATTCATCACCGCCCATATGAATGTATTCAAATGGAAACAGTACGGCAAGTTGTGAAATCACTGTGTCGAGAAATGTATAGACACGCTCATTTGCCGGACAAAGGTTGTCATCTACCAGTGCAATTGGTGGTGCTCCGTGCGACCAGTCTTTAATTGGTTCGCCGGATGATACCCCAAATTTATCCGCGCCGGTTGTACACGCCAGGTCGGGATAGGCAACAACTGCCGCAAGTGAATGACCTGGAACATCCACTTCAGGCATGATGTTCACAAAGCGAGCTTTTGCATATTGCACCAGTTCCCTGATATCATCCTGCGTATAAAATCCTCCGTAATTCCTTGGTTCGTCCGGAAGCGGCTTGCTGAAAGTTCCGAAGTAACCTGTTTTCTTTACGTTCCAAGCACCAACTTCTGTAAGCCGTGGAAGCCCTTTAATCTCTATTCGCCATCCTTCGTCGTCGGTAAGGTGGAAATGTAAAACATTGTATTTGTAGCGCACCATGTTATCGATGAATTGCATGACCTCCTGCTTTGTAAAAAAGTGACGTGCAACATCGAGCATCAACCCTCTCCAGGCAAATCTTGGATAATCCCGGATCACAACGCATGGAACATCCCATTTGACTTGTGAAACAATTGATTTGCTTTCGATTTCTTTAGGTAAAAGCTGAAATAGCGTTTGTGCTCCATAAAATAAACCAGCTGGTGAATTCGCAGCAACCAGTATGTTTTTTGACGTTACGGTGAGTATATAACCTTCATCTCCCAGTTGCGCTTCTTTTTTTGTTGTTAACTGGAATTTTATCGCTGCGGATGGTGACTGATTAGATACATTTATCCGCAAACCAGTTGGAGTAGAAAGTTTTTGCTGAATTAATTCGGACAGATAGTGAAGTTCCGGAACAGATGGTATTTCAACCTGCACTGTAGCAGGAAGGTGGAATACGCCAGGCATTCTTGTGAGAGAAACCGGCTCTGGGATAATTGAAACCTGCTTAGAAGTATCCTGTGCATTGGACCTTAAAACAAAACAGAAAGTAAGTAAAAGAAAATAATTTTTCATACAGCTGCATTTATGTGATTGATATAAATATACTGATTGATCAACCACATCAGCCGCCACAAGTATAATTCATCACCTTCATCAGTGCACTTTTTCAAACCGGCGTAAAATTGGATGTGTTATTGGCATGCGATTCCGGATGCATATATTTTTATCAGTTGCCTTATTTGTATTTTCCTGCCGTACACCTTTTGTACCAGTGAAAGATGCGGGAAGCATTCCGTATTATCCCATCAGCAACGAAAATGATCTTGACCTTCTGATGGAAGATATAGGTCATGAAAGGGTTGTACTGCTGGGCGAATCTTCACATGGTATGTCAGAATTCTATACATGGCGCGCTGCTATCACCAGAAAACTGATTGAAGAAAAGGGATTCAATCTCATAGCAGTTGAAGGAGATTTCACAGAAATAGAACCCGTTGATTCTTTTATTAATGGAAACAAAAGCGACA
>JBJMLW010000323.1:0-7022 GCA_045805105.1 Flavisolibacter sp.
AGAAGACTCGTAAGATTTTTTTTATCCTTCACTTCCTGAAGACCTTCAAGAGCATCTGAATCGAAATCACTTTCCATCATCCCTTTTTCAATTTCGTGCTGTTCTTCAGGAGAAAGTTTTCCCTGCAGGTAACGCAAAAGTGTTTCCTGGTCGATATCAGGATTCAAATTCGATAATATGTCCTTCAGGTTTTCTTTCATGATCTGCGTTCACTTTTTTCTCTGATCTTTTTTTCCATAATGATCTTCAGGTTGCGTTTGCCGTTCTGGATGAAACTTTTAACCTGCAACATGGTAAAACCGGTTTTCTCTTTAATTTGTGAATAGCTGAATTTTTTCAGGTAAAACAAAATTACACATTGCTTCTGCTCTTCACTAAGTTCATTCAGCGACTCTTCCAGCAGGTCGTAGTTCTCATCATCTGCTAAAAATTCCTGTTTGGAAATTTCTGTACCTGCTTCATACTGTTCGGTCAGCTCTTTCGTAGCCTTTCCCTTGTCCCTCAATTTCATCAGACAGTAATTTTTTGCCACCATGTAGAGCCACGATTTGAAATATTCTATCCGGTATTTTCCGACTTCCGTCAGCACCTTCAAAAACACTTGTTGCACTGCATCTTTTGCTTGATGTTCATTTTTGAGGTACTTCATGCATACACCCAGTAAAAGCAGGGTGTACCTTTCCAGCAGAATTCCCATCCATTGCTGGTCTTTGTCGCGATAATAATTCTCCAGCAGTTCATTATCTGTCATATCGTCAAAGCGCATTGGTCTCACTTCATGTTATGTTGCCTATTAAATGTTAAATGAAAGTTGAAGGAGGCATTCAACAATAACATTTAGCATTGAACATAATAATAAGATGCAAAGGTTGCAAATTTGCACATCAATAATATTTGAACCAGTATGGATTATGGCATTTGTATTGTTCCGGCAGCACCAGTCAGGAAAGAACCTTCTCACCGTTCGGAGATGGTAAACCAGCTACTATTTGGTGAAACAATACAGGTTTTTGAGAAAAAAGATGAATGGTTCAGAATTGTATCAACATTTGATCAGTATGAAGGGTGGGTTACATTTCATCTGATTGAACTGATCAGCAATTTTCCTGAACACTCATCTCGTTTTGTCAGTTCTGATCTCGTGAGTGAAATCATAACAGCTACGCACCCGATTCATATTCCGGCTGGTTCTTCACTTACCGGTTTTGACAAAGTATCCCGGAAGTTGTGGAAACCGGAATTTAGGTTTGAAGGCCGTTATTCAGATGCATCCTTACCTATAGCTGAACAGATTGTACCGACAGCATTTCAATGGTTGAATGCACCGTATTTATGGGGTGGTAAAACGCTGATGGGTACCGATTGCAGTGGCTTTGTGCAAACTGTTTTCAAAATCTGCGGATTTACTCTTCACCGCGATGCATGGCAACAGCAGCAACAGGGAACAAGTGTAACAGAAGATACAAGGGCAGGTGATGTGGCATTTTTTCATAATGAACACGGCCGTGTAATCCATGTTGGCATTATCATTTCACATAACCGGATCATTCATGCATCAGGCAAAGTAAGGATAGACGAGCTGGATACAAAAGGTATTCTCAATCACGAATTAAAAAAATATACCCACCATTTGCATTCTGTGAAGCGTATGTCTTATGAAAATAAATTTCTAACAGCTTTGTAAATCAGTAGATCCCAGCCAAGCATTTTGAAAGCTGTATAAAAAAGTAAAACAGCAAAAATTCTTTTCACAGTTATTTCCGGAATGGATACAGCCATTTTACTACCAAACCATCCTCCAAGAACAAATGCAATCGCCATAATGCCAATTACCCTGATGTCGATATATCCGCGGTTATAATAGTTTATTACAGCAAGAATTCCGACAGGTAACAATAGTAAACCAAGTGATGTTCCCTGTGCCTGATGTTGGGAAAATCCGAGAAAATAAACAAGAGCAGGTACAACAATAATTCCTCCACCAACTCCTACCAGTCCGCTTAGCATGCCGGCTGCGAGTCCGATAATGATCAGAATAATAATAATCTGCCCTGTCATGTTATGTGGTTTGTTTTGCAATCCTATGCAAATTTCTTTTTGTAATACGCAATCGCTTCAGTGATGATCTGGTAAGCTACTTCTTTATTCTGGAAGTCTTCGATCTGTACCTGTTTGTTTTCAAGTACCTTATACTGTTCGAAATAATTTCGGAGTTCAAGAATAAAATGTTTTGGCATTTCATCAATTGATGTAATATGATTCACCGATGGATCTTTCGTTGCTACTGCAATGATCTTGTCATCCTTTTCACCGGAATCAATCATCTGCATGTTGCCTATCACCGTTGCCTGAACCAGGCAAAGAGATTGAATGGATTGAGAACATAATACAAGTATATCAAGGGGGTCTCCATCATCGCCAAGTGTTTGTGGTATGAAACCATAATTCACCGGATAGTGGAATGAAGAATAGATTACCCTGTCAAGTTTCAGTAACCCGGTTTCCTTATCTATCTCATACTTTGTTCTTGAACCCTGCGGTATTTCAATCAATGCATTGACATATTCAGGTACTTTATTTCCATATGAAGCACCGTGCCAGGGATGCAGTACATTGATCGTTACCATGTTTTCAACAGTTTAAAACCTGCATAAGTTGCTATCATTCCGGTTACAACACTTAATGAAGTATAGATGAGAAAGGTCATCACGCGATCTGTTTTTAACATCATGATTCCTTCGAGAGTAAAAGCAGAAAAAGTAGTAAAGCCACCGCAAAAACCGGCCACCATTAATGTACGCCACTGTCCGTTCATTCCGCGTATGGATAAAGCCCATAACATTCCGATCAGAAAACATCCGGCTACATTAACAAACAAAGTACCGTAAGGAAACTGTTGTTGATTCATTCCCTGCTGCAAAAGATATCTTAGCATACTTCCGGCGGCGCCACCCAATCCAACAAGTAAAATTTGATTTCCCATTATTCCGCTATCGTTTTTTCAAATGTATATTTTAGGTCTACCAGCCACTGGCCGCCTTTCCTTATAACCTTCACTGAATCTTTCATGTTTTTGAATGTATTGGAATACACTACGATCGACATACTGTCATTTATTTTTCGTGTATCATATATGGTGATGGATGATTCGCGGTAGTTTCTTTTTGTATCCTTCGACATTTTTTCATAAGTCCTTTCCGTATCCGCCATACGATTCTCATTTATAGTATCAGATATCATCAGTTGCCTCGCTTCTCTGAATTTTCCGTCAAGGGCATCCCGAATGAACATCCGTGCAGCGTCAAGGTCATTTTCAGGAGCGGATTCGTTGTTACTGTTTGTGCAGGAAAATAAAAAACATGATAGAAGGATAACCAGGCAGCGTTTCATGATGGCAAAGTAAATGAAAGTTCATGTGGCAGACATGAAAAAGTGTCCCGGAGGACACTTTGTAATTTAAATTGTATCAAGTACACCCTGGAAGTAGTGGGTGATTACCTAAAAATATTTTATGCAGACATTATTTCAGCAACTAATTAATCTCTCTCCCTGTCAAACCTTCTTTCTTTTCGTTCCTTCTTTTCAGTTTCCTCAATTTCCTGTTCACGTTGTCCTTCCTTGTCATACGCACGTAAAATTGCTTTCACTAGTTTATGACGTACAACATCTTCTTCATCCAGTTCAATATATCCAATGCCATCTATGTTCCTCAGAATCCTGCTTGCCTTCAGCAAACCACTTTTCTGATTCCTTGGAAGGTCAACCTGGGTTAGGTCACCGGTAATAATGGCTTTTGCATTGGCGCCGATACGGGTAAGAAACATTTTGATCTGAACATCAGTTGCATTCTGTGCTTCATCAAGTATGATAAAACAATTATCAAGTGTCCGCCCCCGCATATAAGCAAGCGGTGCGATCTCAATGGTGCGTGTGCTCATATAGTATCCCAGCTTGTCGGCAGGGATCATATCATCCAGCGCGTCGTATAAAGGACGGAGGTATGGATCGATCTTTTCCTTAAGGTCACCAGGAAGAAAACCAAGGCTTTCGCCAGCTTCCACTGCAGGCCTTGTAAGAATGATTTTCTTGACAGCTTTGTTTTTCAAAGCCCTTACAGCCATGGCAACCGCAGTATAGGTTTTACCTGTACCGGCAGGACCGATGGCAAAAACAACGTCATTTTTTTCCGCAGCTGTCACCATTCTTTTCTGGTTGGCAGTACGGGCTCTCACCGTTTTGCCGTTAGGTCCAAAGACAAGAACGTCATTGGGATTCCGTTCAATAAAATTGTCTACGGTTTCCGCATCATCGCCACCGAGGATCTGTTCGAAATAATTTTCGCTCATGTGGCCATTTCTTTCAAGGTATTGCACAATGAGTTCGATTTTTTCTTTTGCGCCATCCACCTGTTCAGGTGCTCCGCTCAGTTTCAGCTGAGTTCCGCGTGAAAGGATCTTTAATAAAGGAAATTTCTTTTTTAAAATGTCAAGCTTACCGTTATTCACTCCAAAGAATTCGATAGGGTTTACGGTTTCAAGGTTGATGATAGTGTCTCTCAATTCTTCCGGTTTTTCGTTAATTAATACCTTGCCTGCAGAGTTGTGCAGGACGGGTTGCATTTCCATGGTACAAATGACCACCAAAAACAAGATAGATAAAAGATATCATATTTCTAAACGGTTATTTGTACACAAATGTGTATTGTAAAAACTATGCCCGTTTAGCATTGAGTATCGTTAATATATCATGGGGGGAACGTTTTATTGGCAAAACATTTCTTAATAATAGGAATTCGGAATTCGGGAAAATGAATGCACAATTTTCTCCTTCAATAATTGGATTACAGGTCTAAATGAACAATCTTCAACTTACCCTTTTTAATAAAATTTGTAAAACGAAACGACCTGATTCCGAATTGCTAATCCCGAATTCCTTCTCCCTAATCTTCAATCCCTTAATTTCACGCGTCAACTCTGCTTTTTATGAAAAAAATAATCCTCGTACTCCTCCTGATCTCCGGGTACGTACATGGTCAGGACCTTCAATATTACCTGCCTGATAGTGTTACTTATGATGCATCCGTACCAAAGCCGAAAGAAGTGATTTACCATGAAGTAGGTGAATGGCACGTTACTCATGACCGTCTTGTTAATTATATGCAGACTTTGGCCAGGGCCGTACCATCACGGATCAAACAGGAAATTATGGGCTATACCTATGAAGGAAGGCCGCAGATACTCCTGATCATTACGTCACCAAAAAATATGCAGCACCTTGAACAGATCAGGCAGGAGCATGTGCAGCTTACTGATCCTTCTGTTTCTTCTTCACTAAATACTGCTGACATGCCGATTGTAATTTATATCGGCCATTCTATTCATGGTAACGAGCCAAGTGGCGCTAATGCAGCCCTTTTGAGTGCTTACTACCTTGCAGCAGCGCAGGGTCCGCAGATCGATGACCTACTTGATCATGCAGTAATTCTTTTTGATCCTTCTTTTAATCCGGATGGATTACAACGATTTTCTACATGGGCCAACCAGCACAAGAGTAAAAACCTGGTAACAGATCCCAATTCAAGGGAATTCAATGAAGTGTGGCCGGGCGGAAGATTCAATCATTACTGGTTTGACCTCAACCGCGACTGGCTTCCTGCGCAGCATATTGAAAGCCAGAACCGCCTCAGATGGTTTCATCTTTGGAAACCAAATATTCTGACCGACCATCATGAACAGGGCAGCAATGCAACTTTTTTCTTTCAGCCGGGTGTGGCTTCACGTGTAAATCCACTTACACCTGAACGAAATCAGGAGCTGACCACCAAGATGGCAAAGTTTCATGCTGCTTTCCTCGACCGCATCGGATCTCTGTATTTTACCAAAGAAAATTATGATGATTTTTATTATGGAAAAGGTTCCACCTACCCGGATGTGAACGGAGCAATAGGAATTCTTTTTGAACAGGCATCTTCGAGAGGGCATGCACAGCAGACTTCCAATGGAATACTCAGGTTTCCATTTACAATAAGAAATCAGTTCACAACTACCTTGTCTACACTGGAAGCTGCCAGAATGCTTAGAAAAGATTTCCTCGACTGGCAAAGAGATTTTTATAAATCGGCAATGACAGACGCGGCACACTATGCAACAAAAGCTTTTGTTTTTGGTGAGAAAGCAGACCAGGGTCGTACAGACATATTTGTGAATATGCTGAGAAGGCACCAGATTAATGTGTATGCCCTGAACAATAATGTAACTGCAGATGGAAATGAATTTAAAAAAGGCAGTGCCTTTATTGTGCCGGCAACTCAAAACCAGTTTCGTCTTATACGTGCAATTTTTGAAAAAACACTTGATTATAAGGACAGCCTCTTCTACGACATCACAGCATGGACAATGCCACTTGCATTTGGCCTGCCGTATGCTGAGCTGAATGCTTCCCAATATAGTTCGTCTCTTCTTGGTACTGCAGTAAGTGGGGATCTCGCACCAGAAGGAAAAGTTGCAGGAGGTAAAAGCGAATATGGCTACCTGATGGAATGGACAGAATTCATGACACCTGCCGTGTTATACGAAATACAATCAGCAGGTTTGAATACAAAAGTGGCATCAAATCCTTTTGATATGAACATCAATGGGACCTCAAAACATTTCAGTTATGGTACAATTGAGATTCCGGTAACAATGCAGAATCTTAACAGCCAGCAGATATATGACATCCTGAAATCTGCAGCAGAAAAATATGGTATCACCATTCAGTCAATCACCGGGGGAAATGTTACATCGGGAAGTGACCTTGGCAGCAGTAAATTTCTTGCACTTACAAAGCCAACAGTTGCCATGCTTGTTGGTACGGGTGTTAATGCTACTGATGCTGGTGAAATCTGGCATCTTATGGATCAGAGATTCAATATTCCGCTGACACTACTTGAAATTCCGGTCTTCAACAGGGTTGATCTGAACAAGTACACAACGCTCATCATGGTTGGTGGTACATATTCGGACCTTAATAAGGATAAATTA